>CALWKB010000105.1 GCA_944381125.1 uncultured Mediterraneibacter sp.
GGAACGCCCACTCTGTCATATCAGTCCATTTGTGGATGCTCCTGTCGTATACCTGAACATATCCGATTCTGGTCGGGTGCATACGCACGCTGTTGGACTGATATTCCCTGCCTGTATACGGGTTCACATCCCCGACAGTAATATCTTCGTCCGAATCATCCCTTGAAATAACCGGTTCAAAATCAGCAAAATCTTCCGCCATTGAAAATTCGTCCGCCGATTCTGCGTAACTGCGGTTCTCCGTATTACCCGCCTCATTTCCGGCCGCTTTTGCGGCCTCGCTTTCTCTCTCTGCGTCAGATTCGCTCCACTCCGGCGTCTGTTCCTCTTCCTTGTCTTCATTCTTCCTTCTGCGGAGGAAAATTCCGGGACTGAATCTGCTTTTCTTTTTCTTTGTAAGCGCTTCCTTTGCTTTTTCAACCGGTTCGCCCGCCTTGATGCTCTCTTCCATCTCATTCAGTTCTCTGTGAATATCATAGAGTTCACCGATTGTCATATCGCGCTCATCCGGCCCGACGTCTTCTGCCGACGGCTGCGGTTTTATCTCCGGTTCTGCATCCTGAGACGTCTGCTCTGTCTCTTCCTGAAGCGTCTCTTCAGCCTCCGGCTGCTCTGTCTTCTCCTGAAGCGGTTCCGCAGCTTCCGGCTGCTCTGTCTTCTCCTGATGCGGTTCTGCAGCTTCCGGCTGCTCTGCCTTCTCCTGATGCGTCTCTTCAGCTTCCGGCTGTTCTGCCTTCTCCTGAAGCGTCTCTTCAGCTTCCGCCTGCTCTGTCTTCTCCTGATGCGGTTCCTCTGCCGGTGTCCGGTCGTAACTGCCCTCCTCTGCCTGTGATGCTTCCCGAACAGTTTCTGCCCCGGCAGATACAGCCTCTTTTCCCATAATGCTCAGATGAAACGGACATTCCAGTATGCCTGCGATCATACGCATATCCTGCTCCTGAAAATTATCTCTTCCCAGTCTCTGGGTAAGATTCTGACGCGACATCTTCCTGCCGGTTTTAACTTCAATCAGCTCTGCAAGCTGCTTGATAGTCATTCCTTTTCTTCCAAGAATAACTTTTACCTGTTCACCGAATGTTAAATCTTCCATTCTTCTCCTCCTTATGTATTATTTATACCCCTTTTGTCATATGTACGCGAAAGCATGCGCATGCGCAAGATATATCTGCCTTCACTGATAAATAAATTAGTTTCTTCTACTCATACTATCCTACCAAACAAGCCGTTTTCCGTCAACACTAAATCACACAAAAAAAATCCTTCCGGCGCCGCTTTGGCGTCACAGCGCGCAGTTCTCAATCTCGCTGTCAATATCTCTGTCAGTAGAGCAGACCGCCATTTTACATGGAATATTTTCCACAGTGTACTCTCTGTAATAATAAGGCTCCGGATATTCCGCCGGCTGTCTTGCCAGCCGGGGCGGGTCGTTCAGTTCAACACAGAAAGAATTAAGCGGAAGCGCCATGCCCCTGCGGGTCGCTTTCAGGAAACTCTCTTTCAACACCCAGAACCGGAAAAAGCAGTCGTTCTGCTGTTCCTCTGTCTCCTCCCGGACAATCCTTTCATACTCTTCCCTGCAGAAAAGCCGCCTCGCGACCTGAAGCCGCATCTGACCTGTTTTTTCAATATCGCAGCCTACCCTGACACTCCCGTCAGAGTTTCCTTCCTGCGCCGCGCACATTACCCAGGCGCCGGAATGGGACAGATTATAAACCGCGTCATCTTCCAGTCCGTATCTGCTTTTCATCTTCTCCCAGAGAACCCAGGCGCCCACACTCTGCGCCTTTTTGGACAAATATTTCAGGGCGTCCGCCTTTTCTTTTCGAAAAGACGGAAGCCCCTCATAATATCTTTTATAACATTTTTCTTCATAAAGCGGCGTCACATCCGCGATCCATACCCTGATCATTTTTATCCTCTTAAATACCGGACCTCAAATGTCTCTATTGTAATCGGTTTATTAAAGAGCTCGCCCTGGGCGTAATCACAGCCCATCTCCTCCAGAACGTTAAGCTGATCCTGTGTCTCGACGCCTGCGGCCTGCACGGAAGCTCCCATCTGTCTGCATATATCAATAACCGCCTGGGCGGCAATCTGCCTCCTGCTGTTTGCCACGATATCGGCAATCAGACTCTTATCCAGTTTCAGTCCGTCAAACTCCATCAGAGACAGAATAGAAAAGCTCGAATCCTTTGACCCGAAATGATCCAGAATCACCCTTACATTAGCTTTTCTTATCTTTCCGCTCGTCTCGGCAAGCATTTCCTGATTCATCTCGCTTCCCGACTCCGAAACTTCAACTTCCAGATACTCTCGGCGCACATGATACTTCTCGACAAGAAGAATCATCCTGTCTACAATATCCTCCTGTCGAAGCGTCGCTCCGGCAAAGTTTACGGAAACAGGGATCAGCGGCAGTTCTTCAAGATCCCACCGGTGCAGAGTCCTGCATACTTCTTCAAAGACGTACAGATCCAGATAATGCGAGAGTTTTGTCTCCTCCAGAAGATTAATATATCTTCCCGGATCAACAATTCCCAGATCCTTGTGATGATAACGCACAACCGCCTCGGCGCCCGCCACTTTTCCTGTAGCCACATCAATCTTCGGCACCAGACATACGATAAAATTCCCCTGTTTGATATCTTCAAGCAGATCCTGCTTAATAATCGGCTCGTGATGGCCTTTTTTCTGATTTTTATAATATTTTTTCTTCTCGTCGCGCATCATTATCTCTGCATTTGTGATGAGCTTCTCCGCCTCGATATCAACGCGCTCCCACGCGTATCCCATGGAGGCCAGTCCAAGGCTGATATTGTCCATCCTGTCGTGAACGGCGTAAATCTGTTTTGTAAAATCCTCATACGAAACGTTCTCTACAAGTACAAGATATTCATCGCCTGTAATGCGGTATACATATCCGTTGTGAAAATATTCACCCAGCACCTCGCCCACACGCATGACAACTTCATCGCCGTAATCACGTCCGAATTCTTTATTAAAGTTCTTCAGTCCGTTAATATCAACCGACAGAGCGCCCAGAGATTTCAGTTCTTTCTCCTGCACATGCTCCATATAGTCCACAAAACTGTTTCTGTTCAGCAGACCGGTCAGATCATCGTGGTAGCTGAGATATTCCTGCTGCTTCTGCATCTTCTGAAGCGCGATCGCCTGAGGGATGTACGGAAGCACCGCTCTCATAAGCGCAATTTCACAGCCGCCTCTGTGTACGCCTACCGCGGCCAGAATGGCGGTTGTATTTTCATTTAAAGGCAGAAATACACTGTAACTGTCAGAAGTCGTATCCGTAATTTCCTGACGCATCCACTTAGGCCGATTCTCCGCCGGAAGCAGTTTGATCCGGTCCCTCTGCCACGGAATGTTCTCCGCGCACCATTCATAGATTGTCTCAATATCATCCTGTTCTTTTTCAATATAGTAAACATATTCAGCGTCGTAATAATCGCGTACTGTACTCAAGACATCGTTCACAATCTCTATAAGTGAACGAAGTTTATAATTCTCGCTCATAAACTCCTCCCCCTGCATTTTAGTCCCGCAGACAACGGGCCGGATGGACATTTCTGCATGTACACGCACTATAGTTATTGTAGTATAGGCAGAAACGAAATGCAAGTTAATTCAATTGCGGCCGGGCCGCCGCCATGCGCCGCGGGCGCTATTCATACAGCAGCGCCTGAACATCAGCGTCTTCCAGATTTTCGCGGTCAACCCATATATATCCTGTATCAACCTGCGCCTGATTTCCGATCTGAAGCACTGTCCGGGCCGCCGCTGTTACCGCCGCATATCCCATGCCAAATGGATTCTGCACAACCAGGCCGTCAAGGTCTCCGTTTTCAAGAGCTTCTATCTGTTCTTTTCCCGCGTCGAATCCGATTACGGAAATGTCTCCCAGTCCTTCAGCCTGCCCTATGGCGCCGAGCGCCAGCTCCGAAGCTTCCGCGCTTGCGCCCACGCATCCGTTTATTTTCGGATGCTGCTCAAAATACCACGCGGCGGCCTCCTCATCGGTAATCTTCCCTGCTTCCTCATCTACTTTTTCCAGCAGTTCTTCCGCTTCCTGAGTATCTTTATCCTTTCCCGTCTGCGTATCCTCTCCGGATATCAGTTCCGACGCCTCTTCAACTTTACTGTACTCAATTTCAAGTGTCTCCGCCGCAGCCTGCCTTTTCAGCTGATCCAGCTGATCCATATAAATAACTCCCGCGACGCTTACTTTCGGATGGTTCGAGGCGAGCTCATTTCTGAAAGCCTCCTCCAGATTTTTAGAATTCATCGACACGGAATCCGGCATGACAAGTATAATATCGCCTTCCTCTTCTATGAACCCGCAGAGTTTCTGCGCCGCTGTTACCGCCGCTTTCGCGAAATTCGTAGAACAGGTGCACTGGATTCCCTGATACGTATTTCCCGATTCGAACGCTATAACAGGAATCCCGTTCATTGTCGCAAGATCAAACTGTACGGCGGACGCGTCTGCGTCAATGCTTGAAATCGCGATCACATCGGGATACCTGGCCAGCTCTTCATCCAGAATATTAACCTGTTCATCTATATCGCCCGCATCGCCCGGCGCATTAAAAACAACTTTGATCTCATCATCGCCGCTGTATCCCAGCTCTTCATTCAGATCTTCCGCCGCCTGTCCGATTCCCTCTTTTATCTGGTTCCAGTATGCCGAATCCTCCTGTTTCCCGATAAGGGAAATATATGTCCCGGGTTCAAGTTCAAGTCCGTCCACCCTGGTGTATGCCTCCGGTGACACAGCATTAAGCTTTGCCTGATACGCCGGACTTTCTGTCGCGTCGCCGGTAAAAGAACTTTCTTCTTTTCCCGAACTGCATGCGCCTATTCCCAAAGCCACACAAACAGCCGCAGAAACCGCTGTTATAATTCTCTTTTTCATTTTACGCCTCCATATGAACGCTGTACTCATCTGCTGCCGGCCTCCTGTATATACACAGGCGCCTTCCTTCTGATATAATACACCAAACCTCCGAAAAAAAAAGCCATTTTTTCTATTCTTAAGGAAAACTTCCTTTCTTTATCAGAAAAATAGGAAAAAACAATTTTCTTTTTTTTCATTGTGTGCTACAATTCCTGATGCATGAGTGTCTCCCGGCTCTCTGGAGACTGTTATTCTTACTTAAAACAGGAGCCCTTCAACTGTTACTTAAAAATATTAAAAAATGTACAAAGGAGAAGCATATGAAAAAATTTGTAGAAGAATTTAAGGCTTTCGCTCTTCGCGGCAACGTAATGGACATGGCAGTCGGTGTTCTTATTGGTGGTGCTTTCACCGGCATTATCACTTCCCTTACCGACAACTTTATCAATCCGGTTCTGAACTTCTTTACCGGCGGTCAGATGTATGATTTACAGGATGTGGCAGGTTTTGCTTCCGCATTCGTATCCTCGCTGATCAATTTCCTCATTACAGCGCTTGTTTTATTCTGCCTGCTCAAGGGAATTAATACACTCCTGTCTCTTGGCCGTAAGAAAGAAGAGCCGGCTGCGCCTGTTACAAAAATCTGTCCGTTCTGCAAGACAGAAATCTCCATCGAGGCGACTCGCTGCCCGCACTGTACATCTCAGCTTGAAGATAAAGCCGAGTAATTGTACCCGGACAATAAACAGATTATCCCCCTGTTTTTCGTTTTCCCGGAAAACAGGGGGATTCTTTGTCTGTTCAGAATTCAGACTCCGTACCCGCGCCGCGGCGCGGGAACCATCCGCCGTCTGATATCTCCGCCTTCAGCGAAAATCATCCTTTAAAATTCTTAACCGCATTGTGCAGATAGTAATACGGAATTACAAGCAGAACAATGTTAATAACGATCTGTACAATATCATCTCCCACCTGTAAAAATCCGATCAGCTGCGCCAGGAATAATAATCCGCCGCATATTACCGTCAGAACAGATTTTTTATTTGCAAGACAGATGCCGATAAGTCCCGCCAGTATTTTAAATCCGTTAGCGCCGTAAAGCAGCGCCAGATGCGCCAGCGCGCCCTTCGCCTCTTTATCCGTCAGAGCCGCCGCTCCGTCCGCATCGCTCTGCAGCAGAAACTGAATAGCCAGAATAGAAATAACGCCGACCGCTATCTCAAGAATACCTGCTATTCTTAAATGCTTTTTCCCTCCTCTTTCCATTTTCTCCTCCTTTTATGTACGAAATATTCCTCATATTGCAGAAGTCTCATTTCGCATTCTTTTGTATACCAGAAAAATGTAGCATTTTTCGCTCATACTGTCAAGACGGCGCCGCTCCCCCGCTGTTATTAACTTATGATAATGTCACCTTAGGATTCATTTGAGATAATGTCACTTTTTGATAGACTATAAAACTATGAAAGAAGGTAAAATTACATTGTCTCAAAAGCAACTAAAAACATTTACTGTAATCAATCGTTTCATCGACAAATCTATTACAAGACAACAAGCCGCTGAGTTATTGTCGCTTTCCCCACGCCAGATTACTCGTTTAAAGAAAGGAATTTTAGAATCCGGCGCTGAATTCTTAATTCATAAAAACACCGGCAGAAAGCCCGCTCATGCTGTTGCTGATGAAACAAAGGAAGTTATCCTTAAGATTTATTCCCGCCCGGAATTCTCTGAGGCAAACTTCCTTCATTTCAAAGATATACTCGAGGAAGACTACGGGATTTCCATCTCGTACACTTCCCTCTCCAGTATACTAAAAAATTCGGGAATTGAAAGCCCTTTAAAAAAGAAAATTCGCCATCGTACCCACAGAAGAAAACGCAAACCTCACCCGGGTCAGCTCATTCAGATCGATGCTACCCCTTATGAGTGGTTCGGCGGTTCCGTCAAATATGCGATTCACGGCGCGATCGATGATGCGACTGGGAATCTCGTAGGTCTTTATATGACCCAGAATGAATGTCTCTTTGGTTATCTGGAAATGATGCGTCAGTGCTGTCTTGATTTCGGTGTCCCCCAATCCATTTATTCTGACAGGCACACGATTTTCCGCTCTCCTAAAACCGGAAAGCTAACCGTAGAAGAACTGATCCAGGGCAAGACAGTAAATCTGACACAATTCGGTCGTTCTATGCACGAACTGGGCATTGATATGATATTCGCAAAAACACCCCAGGCCAAAGGACGTATTGAACGGTTATGGGTAACGCTGCAGAGCAGGCTTCCTGTTGAATTCGCAAAACGCGGGATAAAAACCATTACGGAAGCAAACGCTTTTCTCGCACAGTACCGTTTTATTTATAACAGGAAATTTTCAATTGCTTCCGAAGCGGAGTCCCTATTCGTACCTCTAACCCCAACGGTCGATATTGACGATTACCTCTGCATTAAACACACACGCAAAACCGATAATGCTGGTACTTTTTCGTTTAAGAATCGATGTTTCCAGATTTTAGACAAAGGTTTTCCTGTTATTTCTGCAAGGCGGGAAATCCAGGTACTGATCAATCCCCGGTTTGGCATTCGGATTCAATATCAAGGGAAAACATATGATACAGTCCGGTACTTAAAACCTCAGAATAAAAACGCTTCCACAAAGGTGAGCAAACAAGCAATACACAATGTCACTCCGCACTTAAACTACGGCAGTAGAGAATGGCGAAAGATCTGGCAAGCTGAGGATTACAATTTATCGCTTAAATTTTTATATGAACTATTTTTTGAAAAACAGCAATCCGCTTCTTAGCAGGCTGACTCACAGCTGAAGGCTCTGCTTTCCGGTCACAGGGGAACCAGCAATCATCGTCTTCCTTAAATGACCGGAAAGTGATAGGGTTCATATCAATTAAGAAGTGACATTTTCCAAAGTTAATATTGCTCTAAAAAAGTGACATTTTCTAAAGTTATTGACA
>CALWKB010000106.1 GCA_944381125.1 uncultured Mediterraneibacter sp.
AAAGGAACAGGCAAATACCATATTTCTGCCGGTCAGGCAGAAGACAGAGGGTTTGTCTGTTCCTTTATTTATTACTGGATCGGTTCAAAGTCAGCCACGCCGTGCTTGCAGAGCGGGCAGATGAAATCATCCGGGAGCACGTCTCCCTCATAGATATATCCGCAGATCTTGCAGACAAATCCTTTCTTTCCTTCTGTGTCCGGTTTCGGCTTCACGTTGTTCTGATAATATGTGTAAGTCATTGTCTCTTTATCATTCATTACGCGGGCTTCTGTCACGGAACAGATAAACATGCCGTGTGTGTCCAGGTCAACATACTGCTCAACCTTAAGAGAAATAGCGGCGTTGATGTATTTCGGCAGGATGATCAGACCGTTGTCGGAGCGCACCGGCGTGATGCCCTCAAACTTGTCCGCCGTACGTCCGCTCTGGAATCCGAATCTCTCAAATACGCTGAACGGCGCATCCACGGACAGGCAGTTTACGTTAAGAACACCGGTCTGTTTGATGATGTGGTGAGAGTAGTTGGCTTTGTTAATATTTACTGCCACACGGTTCGGCGTGTCGGTAAGCTGCGTTACCGTGTTGACGATCAGGCCGTTGTCCTTCTTTCCGTCGTTGGATGTAACCACATACAGGCCGTATCCGATGCGGAAGAGAGCGGTGAGATCATTCTTGTTGGCAGCTTCCGGAGACTGGGCGATATACTCCTGGCAGAGCTCGTCAGCCATTGCCTGAAGCTGTTCTTTGTTTTCCGCGCTGACGGCAGATTTGATCTTTACAGTTGTGTTCAGCCAGGTGATGTCTTTGGACTTTTCAAACATGCCCTTCATAATCTTTGCGGCAAGAGGAGCCCAGGAACCGTTTTCGATCAGGCCGATGGTGCGTTTCTGATAGTTGCGTTCTGTCAGATGGTCGATAAACTGCTTCATGAACGGGAAGATTTCCGCGTTATATGTTGTGGTGGCAAGGACCAGTTTGCCGTAGCGGAATGCGTCCGCGACTGCCTGTGACATATCGCATCTTGCCAGATCATGAACGATCACTTTCGGGCATCCTTTGGCTCTCAGCAGTTCGGCAAGCATTTCAACGGCTTTTTTTGTATTGCCATATACGGAAGTGTACGCGATTACAATTCCCTCTGACTCTACGGTATAAGATGACCAGACGTCATATTTTCCGATATAGTGTCCCAGGTCTTCTTTCAGCACCGGGCCGTGCAGCGGGCAGATGGTCCGGATATCCAGTCCGGCAGCTTTTTTAAGAACAGCCTGTACCTGAGCGCCGTATTTGCCTACGATGCCGATATAATAGCGGCGGGCTTCGTCGTCCCAGTCCTCCTGCGCATCCAGGGCGCCGAACTTTCCGAAGCCGTCTGCGGAGAAGAGTACCTTGTCTGTGCTGTCATATGTCATCATAACTTCCGGCCAGTGAACCATCGGAGCAAACACAAAAGTCAGCTCATGGCTTCCGAGGGAAAGAGTGGAGCCGTTCTCGGCTGTGAGCCGTTTTACCTCAGGGTTAAGATTGAAGAAGCAGTCCATCATGGCAAATGCCTTGGCTGTCGCGACGACAGTTGTATCCGGATAGGTCTTCAGAAAATTTTCGATATTCGCGGAGTGATCCGGTTCCATGTGCTGAATAATCAGATAATCCGGCTTTCTTCCGTCAAGGGCGCCGGCAAGGTTGTCCAGCCATTCATGGGTGAAGTGGATATCCACGGTATCCATAACAGCGATTTTGTCGTCGTCAATGACATAGGAGTTGTAGGACATTCCATTTGGCACGACATACTGGCCTTCGAAAAGATCTACCTGGTGATCGTTGACGCCGACATATTTAATTGTTTCTGTAACATGAATCATATATATGAGTCTCCTTCCTGAAAAAATAAGGCGGACCGCTTCAGACGGCCGCCCGCACAAGCTTTTCCAAACCTATTATAACAGGAGAACAGGACAAAGCAAGGATTAATAATAACATTTCTTAAAATTAACAAAAGCGTTGATGAGAACGCTGCGACAGCGTCCGGAGCACGTCGGAGGCTTTGCGAGATTTTGCCGGAATCCGGTACTTCGGCTCCTGAATGTCTCCCAGATAATGGGCGTCCGAAGAACAGATTATATTGCATTTCCGAAAATACGGATGTTCGGCGCAGATCCGTTCAAGACTGCCGGGGTCGTGAAATTCCGCGCACAAAAAACTGCTGTCCGGCGGTACAAAGCCCAGATTGGAGAGAAGTCCTGTGGATGATTTGTCCACATGAGCCGGATAAGCGATGCCGCCGAAAGATTCCACAATAGGAAAGGCTTCGTCAAAGGAAATGGAAGTGGCGTTGATCAGCAGGTTTTCCACCGTGCCGGTCACATGGTCTTTCTCATCCATGATCTGCTGCTTCCCGAAGATGTCCTCCCGGTTCGGAACGGGAAGGAGACGCTCATATACATAAGTGTCAAATGCAAGTGCGCCCTCCAGTGTGGGAAACAGACAGATCACGTGGACTTCTTCCGCAGTGGTCAGTTCCATACCCGGAATTACGGTGACGCCCCGGGCTTCCCCGTGATACAGGGCGGCGGGACAGTTCCGGCAGCTGTTGTGGTCTGTCAGGCCTATGACGTCCAGGCCTTTGACCGACGCCATTGCCACGATATCGGCAGGAGTCATGTCATCATCCCCGCATGGGGAAAGGCAGGAATGAATATGCAGATCGTAGAAGAGAGGGATCATGCGATTCCCGCCTGGTAGATCCGCAGAGCCATGTCAAAAACCGGCAGTTCGGTGGAAAGCACCGCGATGCCTTCTTCCGATGCTTTTTCCAGAGAATCCGCGTCCATGGAGACGCCTTCTGCCAGAACAATGCATGCCGTGTCTGTGAGCGAGGCGACGGCCACTGTATTTTTATTCCCCATTACCGTTACCCACACACTTCCAGAGGGAGCTCTGCTCATGGCGATGCTTAAGAGATCGCAGCAGAAAACCCGGGTGATTTCCCGGTCCGGGCTGCCCTCAGAGAGAACACAGCAGTCCGGCAGATTCATTATCGTCTGCAGTTTCATGCCAGTTACCTAATCCTTTCTTTTCTTTCTGTCCGGCACTCCGAAGGAGGCCAGGTCGGTAGTCAGTTCCCCGATGTATTTCCGGAGGAGTTTTCTGTCTTCTTCCGGCATGCCGTCACCGTGTTCCTGTTCCAGAGTCAGATGCTGGATTTTGCGGGACAGATCGGCAATATTGGAACGAAGCACATAGATACAGTCGTTTGGCGTTGCGTCGCCCCGGACAATGTCTTCCGCCAGAGTCTGGCAGGTGGGAGCGCCGCAGGAACCGCAGTCCAGTCCGGGGAAGCGGGCGGTAAGCCGTTCGACTTCGCTCATCATACGGAGGCTTTCCTTGAATGTGTTGCCGAGACGGAAAACAGGCTCATATTCGACGTCGTCCGCCCAGTACATGCTTTCGATTTCCGGGTTGTCGGACAGATGGTTTTTTGAAACGGGCTGATATTTTACAAGACGTTTTGTTTTTGTGGCGGCGATGTATTCATTTTCCACGGTAAGCGTGCCGCCCACGCATCCGCCTGTGCAGGCGCTCAGTTCTACAAAATCCAGCCCGTGGAGCTTCTCATCCTCGAGTTCTTCCAGAACCCGCAGAATGTTGACGATTCCGTCTCCCGCAAGGTAGTTGTCGATGAGAAGTCCGCCGACCTCCCCGCCCGCGCTGCTCCATCCGATCCCGATCCGGCCGGAGTTTGACAGAGGGGCGAGCTGGCTTTCGTCATGCTTCATGTGAGGCAGCAGCAGGGGATAAATATCCTTGATGGCTACTACATTGTCGATATTGCTTTTTTCAACGCCAAGGGGCGATTTCGCGTAAGACACTTTGGACGGACAGGGTGAAATAAAGATGATGCCGATTTCTTCCGGCTTCAGTCCGGTCTTTTGCATGGCCCTTGCGCGCGCGATTTCCGCGGCCACTTCCACGGGGGCTTTGATGGGAAGCAGACGGGAGATCAGCGACGGGAATTTTACGCGGATCAGCCGGATGACGGAAGGACATGCCGAACTGATAAAAGGCGCCTCTTTCTTATGCGCCTTTATGTATTCCCTGGAAGCTTCCGAGACAAGCTCGGCCGCCGCGCTTACCTCGTACACGTCGTCAAATCCCAGTTTCAGAAGCGCGTTCAGCACAATATCCGTACTTGTGAGATTATTGTACTGTGCATAGAGGGACGGCGCCGGAAGGGCGACGGTGTATTTGAAATTACTGATTACGGAAAGCGGATCATAGATGGCGATTTTTGCGTGGTGCGGACAGTAGCGGATGCAGCGGCCGCAGTCAATGCAGAACTTGTCTATGATGTGGGCTTTTCCGTTGTGTACGCGGATCGCCTGGGTGGGGCAGTGCTTGATGCAGTTGATGCATCCCCGGCAGGCGGACTCTTTCAGGCGCACAGAGCGGATAAATTTATATTTGTCCAATGCCGCACCTCCTTTAAAACGCTACCTTCATTGTGATGACAGTTCCTTCCCCGACGACGGTGTCGATCTGCATCTCATCGGTGTAGCGCTTCATGTTCGGAAGGCCCATCCCGGCTCCGAAGCCCAGAGAGCGGACTTCCGGGCGGGCTGTGGAATATCCTTCCTGCATGGCTTTCTCAATATCCGGTATGCCGGGGCCTTTGTCGGCGAGAACCATAACAATGTCGTTGTCCGAAACTGTGACGGTAATCCTGCCGCCGTCGGCGTGGATGACCATGTTGATCTCCCCTTCATACATGGCGATGGCCACCCGGCGGATGACCTCGCTGTTTACGCCCAGCATTTTGAGTTTGTTTTTGACAGAGCTGCTGGCTTCACCTGCCCGGGTAAAGTCGCCGCCGTCTATGTCGTAGGTGAATATCAGCCGTTCGCTCATCTAAGCACCTCCCCTGAGTCCGTGTTCGTAGAGCATGCCGCAGGCGGTAAACATATAATGTTCTGTCGCCAGTATCGCGATTTCTTTTTCCATGGCGAGCGCAAGCATATGCTCATCCGGCATTTTCCCGCGGACAAAGATAATGCAGACAATGTCGAGCATCTCTGCGGTGCGCACAACCTGTGGATTGCACAGACCCGTCATAAGGATGGAACATTTGCCGCAGTAGGCGAGCACGTCGCTCATCATATCGGCGGAAAAGACAAATTCCGCGTCTACGTCCGCCAGTTCCTCTCCGTACAGAAACTGCGCGTCCAGAATTTCCTGCATCTCTCTGATAGTCATAGAGCCTCCTGAAAAAATGAATTATTACTGAAAGTATCTGATATCACAGATGACAACTGTCTGATAATTGAAAAACAGTGAGGTTGCTGTGAAAAAGTTTTGTTTAGTATAACATTTACATATTAAAAAAGCAATAAACGAATAAATTGTATAATATGCAAAACAAACAGAGTGGTAATAGTCTGTAATGATGTTTAAAATGACCGAATTTCACAAATATTCAGGTGGCATTTTGTGAAATGCTATGATATCATGAATATAATGAGCACCGAATAACATGAGAAATGGAGGTTGAATAATGGCTGCTAAAAAAGGAAGCGTTCCGTTTTACGGGACGAAAGAACAGGAAGAGGCGCTTTTAAAGGCAATTTCCGAACTCAGAAACGAAAAAGGCGCCCTGATGCCGATTTTGCAGAAAGCGCAGGATATATACGGATATCTTCCAATGGAAGTCCAGAAAATTATTTCCGATGAAACCGGTATTCCGATGGAAAAGATCTACGGTGTGGCGACGTTTTATTCTCAGTTTACTCTGAATCCGAAAGGCAGATACAGAATTTCCGTCTGCCTCGGCACGGCGTGCTATGTCAAGGGCTCGGGAGATATCTACAACGCTCTGATGGAAAAACTCGGAATCGTAGGCGGAGAGTGTACGCCGGACGGCAAATTTTCTCTGGACGCCTGCCGGTGTGTGGGCGCATGCGGACTTGCTCCGGTTATGATGATTAACGACGAAGTGTACGGACGTCTGACTGTGGACGATCTGGACGGGATTCTGGCAAAGTATAAGTAAGTTATGATGCCGGAAATCTCTCTGAATATTCTGGATGTGGCTGAAAATTCTATCCGGGCGCAGGCCACTTTTGTGGCTGTTACAGTGGATGTACAGCCGGAGGAAGACATAATGACCGTGACCATCGGCGACAACGGGCGGGGGATGACTCCGGAAGAGGCCGCCAATGCGGAAGATCCCTTTTTTACGACAAGGACGACCAGAAAAGTCGGACTGGGCATTCCCTTTTTCCGGCAGGCCGCGGAAGGCACGGGAGGCAGCTTCCGGATTGATTCGGAAAAAGGAAAAGGAACGACGGTAAAAGCAGTATTCGGACTGTCGCATATAGACAGAATGCCGCTGGGGGATATCAGCTCCGTGATCTATACGCTGATTGTATTTAACGAACAGATAAGATTCCGATATACATATACATACGCAGAGAAAAGCTTTGTACTGGATACTCTCGAACTTCGTGAGATTCTGGGAGATGACATTTCCTTAAGGGAGCCGGAAGTATCTGCGTTCATAAAGGAATATCTGGAATCGGGAAAGAAGGAGGCGGACGGAGGAACCGACGTCTGATATACGCTCCGCCAGGACGCATCCTTCGGTGAATAAAAGCGACGAAATAATTGAAGAATGGGAGGGACTCTATGAAATCTCTTGAAGAATTACGCGCAATAAGAGCAAAGATGCAGGGACGCGTCGGCGTCCGCGCAGAAAATGAAAAACAGACCCGCGTGGTGGTGGGAATGGCCACATGCGGCATAGCAAGCGGGGCAAGGCCGGTGCTTACGGCGCTTTCCGACGCGGTGCAGGAACAGGGGCTCAGCGACAAAATCAATGTGACTCAGACGGGATGTATCGGCCTGTGTCAGTATGAACCGATCGTGGAAGTGATGGAGCCGGGAAAAGAGAAAGTAACATATGTAAAAATGACCCCGGAAAAAGCGCTGGAAGTCCTGCGTCTTCACCTGCTGGGCGGCCAGGTGGTGGCGAAATACACTCTGAGCGCGGCTCAGGACAAGACACAATAGAAGGAGGAGGTGGAAAGATATGTATCGCTCACATGTACTTGTCTGTGGCGGAACCGGATGTACCTCCTCCGGCAGCCAGAGAATTATTGACAGACTTGAAAAAGAGATCGCGGCTCACGGGCTTTCCGATGAAGTCGGCGTGGTAAAGACAGGCTGCTTCGGCCTGTGCGCGCTCGGGCCGATTATGATCGTCTATCCTGAAGGAACATTTTATTCCATGGTCCAGGAAGATGATATCCCGGAGATTGTTGCGGAACACCTTCTCAAAGGAAGAATCGTAAAGCGCCTGCTATATGAGGAGACGACAAAAACAGAAAAAATCACTCCACTTAATGAGACGAACTTTTATAAAAAGCAGCACAGGGTCGCCCTGCGCAACTGCGGTGTTATCAACCCGGAAGATATTGAGGAATATATAGGAACCGGCGGATATGAGGCGCTCGGCATCGTGCTGACAGAGAAAAAGCCGGAGGATGTGATTCAGATTCTTCTGGACAGCGGACTAAGAGGCAGAGGAGGCGCCGGGTTCCCGACCGGGCTGAAGTGGAAATTTGCCGCGGCAAATGAAGCGGACCAGAAGTATGTCTGCTGCAATGCGGACGAGGGAGACCCCGGGGCGTTCATGGACCGTTCGATTCTGGAGGGCGATCCGCATGCGGTCCTGGAGGCAATGGCCATAGCGGGATATGCGATCGGAGCGTCCCAGGGATATATATACGTCCGGGCGGAATATCCTATCGCCGTGAAACGGCTGGAGATCGCGATTGCCCAGGCGAGAGAATACGGGCTTCTCGGGGAAAATATTTTTGAGAGCGGATTTAATTTTGACATAGAGCTCAGACTCGGGGCGGGCGCGTTCGTCTGCGGCGAAGAGACGGCGCTGATGACCTCCATTGAAGGCAGCAGGGGAGAACCCAGGCCGCGGCCGCCGTTCCCGGCGCTGAAAGGTCTGTTTCAGAAACCGACTATATTAAATAACGTAGAGACATTTGCCAATATCCCGCAGATCATCGTAAACGGACCGGAATGGTTCGCTTCGATGGGAACGGAGAATTCAAAAGGAACAAAAGTATTCGCGCTTGGCGGAAAGATCAACAATACCGGGCTGGTGGAGATCCCCATGGGGACTACGCTGCGGGAGATTGTCGAGGAGATCGGCGGAGGCATCCCGGGCGGGAAAAAATTCAAGGCGGCCCAGACGGGCGGCCCTTCCGGCGGCTGCATCCCGGCGGAACATATGGATGTGCCGATTGATTATGATAATCTGAAAGCTATCGGATCCATGATGGGATCCGGCGGTCTGATTATTATGGACGAGGATACGTGCATGGTGGACATCGCGAAGTTCTTCCTCGAATTTACTGTGGATGAGTCCTGCGGGAAATGCACGCCCTGCCGGATCGGAACAAGGCGCATGCTGGAAATTCTGGAAAAGATTACAAAAGGCCAGGCGGATATGGAAGATCTGGAGCGGCTCGAAGAGCTGTGCAGCCATCTGCAGACAAGTTCCCTGTGCGCGCTCGGCCAGACGGCGCCCAATCCGGTGCTCTCAACGCTGCGCTATTTCAGGGATGAATATATCGCGCATATTGTGGACAAAAAATGTCCTGCAGGCGTCTGTAAAGATCTTCTTCATTATAAGATTGATCCTGATAAATGCAAAGGCTGTACGCTCTGCGCGAGAACCTGCCCTGCAGACGCGATTACGGGAAGCGTGCGGGAAGTACATATGATTAACCCCGAGAAATGCGTGAAGTGCGGCGCGTGCATGGAAAAGTGCAGATTCGGCGCGATTTACAAAGAATAAATGGAGGGTAGAGAATATGGAAAATGTCAATTTAAAAATAAACGGCTTAAATGTAACGGTTCCTGCAGGCTCTACAATCCTGGAAGCCGCTCACGCGGCGGGAATCCGTATCCCAACCCTGTGCTATCTGAAAGAAATTAATGAAATCGGCGCCTGCCGCATGTGCGTGGTGGAAGTAAAAGGCGCGAGAAACCTGGCGGCCGCCTGCGTATATCCCGTGGCGGAAGGTATGGAAGTGCTGACAAATACAAAAAAACTGATCGAGTCCCGAAAACGGACGCTGGAACTTCTGCTGTCCGTGCATGACAAAAAGTGTCTGTCCTGCGTCAGAAGCGGACAGTGCGAACTGCAGGAACTGTGCCGGGAACTGGGCGTGGAGGACGAGGAACATTTCGCGGGAGAAAAACCCCGCTATGATCCGGATACAAGCGCCGTTCATATGGTGCGCGACAATAATAAATGTATTCTCTGCCGCCGGTGCAGCGCTGTGTGCGAGAAGGTACAGTCTGTCGGCGTGATCGGCCCGAATAACAGAGGATTCGCCACGTTTATCGGATCCGCCTTTGAGATGGGGCTCGGGGACACCAGCTGTGTGGGATGCGGTCAGTGCATCGCCGCCTGTCCTACGGGAGCGCTTTACGAAAAAGATAATACCGATGATGTGCTTGCGGCAATTGCGGATGAAACAAAGCATGTGGTTGTGCAGCCCGCGCCCTCCGTCCGCGCCGCTCTCGGCGAAGAGTTCGGTTATCCGATGGGGACGGACGTGGAAGGAAAGATGGCGGCGGCGCTGAGAAGAATCGGATTTGACAGAGTATTTGACACGGATTTCAGCGCTGATCTCACGATCATGGAGGAAGCCAGTGAATTTATCGGCCGGGTAAAGAACGGCGGAGTGCTGCCCATGATAACTTCCTGTTCTCCGGGATGGATCAAGTACTGCGAACATTACTATCCGGATCAGCTGGCGCACCTGTCCAGCTGCAAATCTCCCCAGCAGATGTTCGGCGCGGTGGCAAAAACATACTATGCGGAAAAGATGGGCCTTGATCCGAAGGACATCGTCTGCGTCAGCGTAATGCCGTGCACGGCGAAAAAGTTTGAAATTCAGAGGGAGGATCAGGACGCCGCAGGAGTTCCGGATGTGGATATCTCTATTACGACAAGGGAGCTGGCCCGTCTGATCCGCAAGGTCGGCATCAACTTCCGGGCTCTGCCGGAAGAAGGATTTGACGACCCTCTCGGAGAGTCGACAGGAGCCGGCGTAATATTCGGAGCCACCGGCGGAGTTATGGAGGCGGCTCTTCGGACCGCAGTGGAAAAACTGACCGGAGAGACTCTTGAAAATGTGGAATTCACGGAAGTACGAGGTACGGACGGCATCAAGGAAGCCACATACAACGTGGCAGGAATGGACGTGAAAGTAGCCGTGGCTTCCGGTTTAAGCAACGCGAAAGTAATCATGGATAAGATCCGGGCGGGCGAGGCGGATTATCACTTTGTAGAGATTATGTGCTGTCCGGGAGGATGCGTCAACGGAGGCGGCCAGCCGCAGGTACACGCGGATGTGAGAAACTTTGAAGATGTGAAGGCCCTCCGGGCAAAGGCTCTGTATGATAACGACGCCGCCAGGACGCTGAGAAAATCCCATGAAAATCCTTCGATAAAGAAACTGTATGAGGAGTATCTGGGAGAGCCGGGAAGCGAGAAGGCGCATCATATCCTGCATACGACATATGTGGAGAGAAGCATAAACTGACGGATTTGAATTTGTCCGGGACACGGGACTGGATGAGACTTTCTGCTCTCATCCAGTCAGCACTGTCCACGGTAATTTCAGATTTTATACGTTTTCTTTCTTTATTTCGTCAATGAGTTCCTGAATCGTTTTTTCTTCTTCTTCGAGGATATCTGCTATTTCGGATACAGATTTTCCTTTTACAAGTTTTTTGTGTATCAGTTCTTTTAATTTATTTTTTTCACCGGCTCGTTGTCCATCTTCCCAGGCGTCTTCTCTTTCCTGTCGGAGATGTTTTTCCTGATCATACTCAT
>CALWKB010000107.1 GCA_944381125.1 uncultured Mediterraneibacter sp.
AAAACCGCAGGCGCTTCCGGGATTCCGTCCATTCCCGGATTTTTCCCGCCTGCGGCAAAAAAACAGGACCCGCAGGCGAGTCCCGTAATCAATTCATAATTCTTCCTCTGTACTTTCCCCACACATGAGCCTGAACATAATCATACGCCCTGTCATAGATAAACAGCGCGATCTGTCCGCCCACAAGAATACCTGCCAGTACAATATCTGATACGGCCTGAGGGAAAAGCAGATCCCGGAACAGAATTACTATCGGAATATACATTATATTAAAAATTAAAAACTTTGAGATACCGAAAACAATGCTTCTCTTTTTTATCTGAGGCCGTTTTTCGAGCCATCTCCACACCGCCTCGATTCCCCAGATATACAATCCCATCGCGGCGAACGTAATAACATAAAATTTATTCGGCGCGGTTATAAATCCCAGAAGCACGGCAGCAATATAAAATGCCGCTCCCGGCCGGAGCCCGAATTCACGGACGACAATCCCCACAAAGAAAGACGCTGCTGCCAGCAGAAATAATGTGCTTGTCTCAATAATACTGCCAAGCGCCATAAACACTACCGCCAGAGCGAGAAGAAGTCCGCCGAACGCCATAGTCTTTGCTTTTACATGCATGAACAAAGATCTCCTCCCATACACTCACAGAGCTGGTCTGCAATAAACAGATCACAGCACATATTTCCTGTTCCGCAGGAAGAACCCCCTGCTCCGTATCCGGCCCCGTAGGGACTGCTCTGATATCTTCTGCTGCTGAAATCAAGCTGGTTCAGAAGCTGTCTGTACTGAATATTGTTCGGCTCCATATTCACCGCCTGCGCCGCGTGGTCTCTTGCAAGGACATTATTGCCAAGCCCCGCGTTCGCGCAGCCGCTGAGATAGTACCAGAGCGCGGACCGCTCCGGAACCTGATCAAGAGTATTAAGAGCTTCTCTGAACCGTCTGCTGTTAATATAGTTGGCCGCCGCCTGCAGCCGGGGATCCGGCGCTGCCCCCGAAGTCGAACCGCCTCCGTAGGAATAGCTGCCTGCAGAACTGCCTCCGGCATTTCCGGAAGAACGCTCCTTCATAATAGTATCGTATGCTTCCTGCACTTCCTTAAATTTTTCCTCCGCCAGATCTGCCAGCGGATTGTCCACGTTCGCGTCAGGATGATACTTTCGCGTCAGGTCGCGATAAGCTTTTTTTATCTCATCATCAGACGCGCCCGGAGACACTCCAAGCACATCATATGGATTTTTCGTCATTTTTTATTTTCCTCTCTTTTCTTCATCTGTATCTTATTATAGCGATTCCAGACACCATCATACAATATATTTCTCAAAATGTCCACATCTGCCAGACAGGGAAGGCGCTCAAATTCCGCCGTACTTTCCGCTATCATCATGCACAGAATCTGCCGCATCCTCTCTTCATAATTTCCTTCTTCGTAAATCTTTTTCAGAGGATTGTATCTTCCTTTCCGGATATCCTCCGGCAGATCTTCATATGCATCCATTATATAAATATATTTCCCGAGAAAAAATCCCATTTTTCTCAGGCGCCGTTCCCAGATATCTTCCTGAAAGACAAACAGTTCTTCCATCAGACGGCCGAAGCATCCTGCCGCCCGGTCTATGTCCGTACTGTCTTCTTTTTCACACAAAGCAAGGTTTTTCAGTTCCCGGCGTATCGCGCTGCTTTGCCTCGGATATGCCGCTTCTATTTTCCGCGCTTTGCTTCCCAGAAGGTTTTTCGTCAACAGACTGCTCAGTTTTCTGTCGTCCTCCCAGTCGTCTTCCATGTGATAATATGCCAGCAGTACGTTCATCGCCGCCGCATAGGAAGTAATTTCATTTCTCAGCATATTCTGTTTTTTCACCGGATGAACTTTACAGCGGTGCATTTCCATCCCGGAAACTGTTTCGTAAAGAGAAGAAAGAAGAATTACGGCAAAAGTCATATCATAAGTAAGAGTCATCTGTCCCATAAAGCCGTACTCTTCTTTCAGACTGCGGCACAATCCGCAATAATAAGCCTTATATTTTTTCAGATCTTTAACCTTCAGTTCCGGTTCGCAGACGGTTACATAACCAAACATAATTTCTCCATTCTGTTCTTCTCTGCCTTTTTGCGGCTGAAACGTCATTTCTGCTATTATATCACGCAAATTTTCGGCTGGTTATTATTTTTTTATAAAATCTGCTACGCTTTTCATTTTTATAGTTTCAGCTGTCAGTCGTTTTTTATTTTCTGTTGACAGCTTTTCCTCTTTATTGTATCTTTTTTGTCATATCAGGAGGGAAAAATTATGTCTAAAACCGAACACTCTACGCCGTCCGAGCTCAGATTTTCCGTCATTACAGGCCTTATGGCCGCAGTGCTGTGCGTCCTCGGTCCGCTTTCCTTTCCGCTGCCTTTCAGTCCGGTACCGGTCACTCTGACCAATTTTGCGCTTTACATTTCCGTCTATGCGCTGGGGTTAAAACGCGGAACCGCAGGATGTATTATTTATCTTTGTCTGGGCGCCGCCGGACTCCCTGTTTTTTCCGGTTTCAGCGGCGGCCCCGGAAAACTGGCCGGCCCCACCGGCGGATATCTGATCGGATTTCTCTTCCTTACGCTCATTCAGGGATATCTGATGCTCCTGTTTCCCAAAAAGAAGGCTGCCGCTGCGGCAGGTATGGTTCTCGGAACTGCCGTATGCTATCTTTTCGGGACGCTGTGGCTCGCAGGCCAGATGGAGCTCTCTTTCAGCTCGGCACTGGCTATAGGAGTGATCCCCTATATTCCGGGTGACGCGGCGAAAATCATTGCAGCCTCCGCCGTCGGCCCGAAACTTGCAGCGGCGGTCCGCAAACTGTAACCGCTCCCCCTTTCTCCGACTGCAGATTTTTCTTTACCCTGAAAGCCACGGCCGGTTCCGGACAGAAAATATCTGTCCGGAACCGGCCGTGGCTTTTATCAACCCGCATTGATACTGTCTGGCTGTTCACCGCCTGCAGAAGCAAAATTCATCTCTGATCCGATATATATTTACATGCGGCAAGAGCAGCCACTGCTCCGTCCGCTGCGGCTGTAGTGAGCTGGCGCACTTCTTTTGTCCGGCAGTCGCCCGCCGCAAAAATCCCCGGCGCTGATGTCACGCAGTCCTCAGCCGCAAGTATGAATCCGTTTTCATCCAGTTTTACAACATCTGCAAAACTCTCATTCCGGGGGATCTGACCTACGGCAATAAATACTCCGGCCACATCAAGCCTGAAATCTTCACCCGTTTTCTTATTTGTCAGAATCAGCCCTTCCACTACGTTTTCACCCAGAATCTCTTTCACTACGGCGCTCAGCACAAATTCGACATTTTCTTTCGCGGCCAGACGCTTTACGATGCTGTCCTCTCCTCTGAATTCATCTCGCCTGTGCACAAGATACACTTTTCTGCAGTAATTTGAAAGAAACTCCGCGTCCTGAAGAGCTGTGCTCCCGCCGCCGATCACGGCCACGTCTCTGCCTCGGAAAAAAGCTCCGTCGCATGTGGCGCAGTAGGACACTCCGGATCCGGTAAGCCGTTCCTCATCCGCCGCTCCCAGATGACGGTGTGTTACCCCCGTCGCCAGAATGACGCTCCGGCACGGATATGCCTTATCTGTGGTCTCAATTACCAGGATTCCGTCTTCAGCGTGTATCCCGGTCACTTTTTCCACTACGGTCTCCGCGCCGAGCTTCATCGCCTGATCCAGGAGATTCATGGAAAATTCGCTTCCGCTCACGCTGGCGATTCCCGGATAATTCTCCACTTTTGGCGATGATGTGATCTGCCCGCCGAAATTTCCGCCTTCAATAATAACTGTTCTCTTTCCTGCGCGCTGCCCGTAAATCGCCGCAGTCATACCGGCGGTTCCGCCTCCTACAATTCCTATATCGTACATAAATCAGCCTTCCTTTTCTGCAAAATTCTTTATATTTGACGCATTCGCGAACTTCGATACCTCTCCGTTTCTTACCACAATCAGCGTCGGCGCCTGCATCACCCCGTACCGCTCAACCAGCTCCCTGTTTTCCTCTGCGTCTACAATCTCATATGGGATCTGCGCTTTTTCAAGAGAATTCACGGCTATGCGGCAATTCGGACAGGTTTTTGTCGTAAACAACAGTGTTTTCGCCTGCTCCGATCCCCCCGGCACTTTCTTTTCTTCCGCGGCCGCAGCCATAGTCTTCGGACGCATATGCGAATTTGTAATATCATATACCCGGCGTTCTCTGAACTCCTGAGTTTTTCCGTCGTTCCAGTTCTTAACCGGACGATAATACCCGGTAATACGGCTGTACACTTCTGTCTCGGCGCCGCAGTGCGGACATTTATACTGTTCGCCCGAAAGATATCCGTGATCCTTGCAGATCGAATAAGTGGGCGACATCGTGTAATACGGGAGCCTGTAGTTTTCCGCGATTTTCCTCACAAGAGACGCCGCCGCCTTCCAGTCAGGCAGCTTCTCGCCCAGGAACGTGTGGAACACGGTTCCCGACGTGTAAAGCGTCTGCAGTTCGTCCTGAATATCCAGCGCCTCAAACACATCGTCTGTATATCCCACCGGAAGATGAGAACTGTTGGTATAGTAGGGCGTTCCATTTTTCTCCGCCGCTGTAATAATATCCGGGAACTGGGCCACATCATGTTTCGCCAGACGGTATGTGGTAGATTCAGCCGGAGTAGCTTCCAGATTGTAAAGGTCTCCATACTGTTCCTGATAATCCGACAGGCGCTCCCTCATATGATTGAGCACATCTTTTGTAAACTGCTGCGCCTCTGCTGTTGTCAGATCTTTTCTGATCCATTTCGCATTCAGGCAGGCTTCATTCATGCCGATCAGTCCGATGGTGGAGAAATGGTTTTCAAATGTTCCAAGATACCTTTTTGTATACGGATAAAGCCCTTCGTCCAGAAGCTTTGTTATTACCGTACGCTTTATATGGAGAGAACGCGCGGAAATGTCCATCAGCCGGTTCAGTCTTCTGTAAAAGTCTGCCTCGTTCTCCGAAAGATATGCAATCCTGGGCATATTTATCGTAACAACGCCAACGGAACCCGTACTCTCTCCGCTTCCGAAGAAACCTCCGGATTTTTTGCGCAGTTCTCTGAGGTCCAGACGCAGGCGGCAGCACATACTGCGCACGTCGCTCGGCTCCATATCGCTGTTTATATAATTTGAAAAATAAGGTGTTCCGTATTTGGCTGTCATCTCAAAAAGAAGACGATTGTTCAGTGTGTCCGACCAGTCAAAATCTTTTGTAATGGAGTATGTCGGAATCGGATACTGGAATCCACGCCCTTCCGCGTCTCCTTCAATCATAGTCTCAATAAAAGCGCGGTTGATCATATCCATTTCTTCTTTACAGTCGCCGTAAGTAAAATCCATCTCTTTTCCGCCGACAATCGCGGGAAGATTTTTCAGGTCGCCGGGTACCGTCCAGTCAAGCGTAATATTGGAAAACGGCGCCTGTGTGCCCCATCTGGACGGTATATTCACACCATAAATAAAAGACTCAATGCACTTCTTCACTTCCGGATACGTCAGGCGATCCGTTTTTACAAACGGCGCCAGATATGTGTCAAAAGATGAAAACGCCTGCGCGCCGGCCCACTCGTTCTGCATAATGCCGAGAAAATTCACCATCTGATTGCACAGTACGCTCAGATGTTTTGCCGGCGCCGAAGTAATCCTTCCCGGAATTCCTCCGAGTCCTTCCTGAATCAGCTGTTTTAACGACCATCCCGCGCAGTATCCTGTAAGCATGGACAGATCGTGGATGTGGATGTCCGCATTCTTATGCGCCTTTCCGATCTCCTCATCATAAATCTCAGACAGCCAGTAATTGGCGGTAATCGCGCCGGAGTTGCTCAGAATCAGTCCTCCGACGGAATACGTCACGGTTGAATTTTCCTTTACGCGCCAGTCTGTTACCTTTACATAACTGTCAACAATCTCTTTATAATCCAGAAGCGTGGAATTCAGATTCCTGATCTTTTCTCTCTGCTTCCTGTATAAAATATACCCCTTCGCGACATCGTCATATCCGGCCTGAATGAGCACGGACTCGACGCTGTCCTGAATATCTTCTACAGAAATCAGCCCGTCGCTGATTTTCGGTTCGAAAAATGCCGTAACCTTCAGCGCCAGCATATCAATAATATCCTGATTATAATTTTTATCCTGCGCCTCAAAAGCCTTTCTGATTGCCTCGCTGATCTTTGCGAGGTTAAATTCCGTTATCTTGCCGTCGCGTTTTTTTACCTGATACATATTCCCTTAACCTCTTTCTCCAATGTATTCCGTTCACTTCCCACAAAGGGCGTCTGAAAATATTCTATCACCCTGTTCTGTTTGCTGTCAATAAAAAACACCAACATCTAGTGTGTTTGTTTTTTAACAAAGACTAGATATTGGTGTGTCCTTTGTTTTACTCAACTCCTCTTAATTCTGCCGCGGGAATATATTTTCTCACGATTTCCAGCGCCTGTTCCAGAATATCCCTTGAGTAGGCCCGAAGTCCCGGCTGTATTACATCTCCGGAATCCCGAAAGCTCTGAAGGTAATACCGGTCAGCGCCGGCCAGCCACCGGCCGATTCCCTCAAAATCATCTCTCTTGTGAAATTCTCTTACCACTGTAGTGCGAAACTCATACGGCACCGCGCCCGTCATCAGCCAGGACGCGCTTTTTATGACATTTTCCGGATTATAGCCGTCAATTCCTATTGTCATGCCATACTTTTGAGGCACGTTCTTTATATCCATGGCGACATAATCAATAAGCCCTCTGCCCGCCAGATACTTAAGACGGTTTACATTGCTTCCGTTCGTGTCAAGCTTGATCCGGTATCCCATATCCTTTACCCGTTCCATAAACCGGTCGAGTTCCGGCGCCAGCAGCGGTTCTCCTCCGGTTATGCAGACTCCGTCCAGAACCTTCCGGCGTTTCTTTAAAAAATCAAGCGCCTCTTCTTCCGGAATTGCATTTTCCGGATTTATATGAGTCACGAGCGAAGCATTATGGCAGAACGGGCAACGGAAATTACAGCCTGCCACAAATATCGTACACGCCACTTTTCCCGGATAATCCAAAAGAGTCAGTTTTTGAAGTCCCTGTATGTTCATATCTTCTCCCCGTCTGATACCCGGTCATCTGTTTACAGGTTTCTGGAAATATCGGCGCATGCTTTCATGGCTTCTATCACCGCGCTTCGGAATCCTCTCTCCTCCAGCACTCGCACCGCTTCTATTGTAGTGCCGGCCGGAGAACATACCATATCTTTGAGTTCTCCCGGATGTTTTCCTGTCTCCATCACCATTTTCGCGCTTCCGTAAACTGCCTGAGCGGCGAACTGATACGCCTGCGGGCGGGGCATTCCCTCCGATACAGCCGCGTCCGCCATCGCCTCAATAAACATAAATACATATGCCGGCGAACTTCCACTGACTGCCACAACTGCATCGATAAGGCGTTCCGGAACGATCTCCACTCTGCCGAAAGCTCCCAGAAGCTCCAGCGCGTAATCTTTTTCTTCGTCTGTGACGTACCTGTTCGGACAGGCCGCTGTCATTCCTTCGCCGACCAGCGCCGGAGTGTTCGGCATGGTGCGGACGATCTTAACCGGCTTTTGGAACTGCTCTTCCAGCCATGCCAGAGTTTTTCCCGGCGCAATTGTAATAATGAGCTGCTCCTCACGGATGCAGTCTCTGATTTCAGCGATTGTCTCCGCGTAAAACTGCGGCTTTACTGAAAGAATCAGCACCTCTGACTCTTTCGCGGCCCGGCGGTTGTCCGCCGTCACCTGAATGCCGTGTTCTTTTCCGGCTCTTTCTCTTCCTGCTTCCGAGATGTCAGAACCTATGATTTCCTCCGGAGCAATAATTCCCCGGCGTATTATCCCGCCCATAATCGCTCCCGCCATATTTCCTGTTCCGATAAATCCTAATTTCATAGTCAATAATTCTCCTTCTCCGAAAAAATTGTATTTTTAATATTTTACATCAAATTCCCGTTCCTCTTCCAGCGGAATTTCTTCAGTATCTATCCAGTCAATTATAATAAAATGTGAATGGTTCAGACCTTTGAGCAGTTTATTTATAAGCTGTTCCCTGCCCTGAACTTCCATTGTCACGGTTTCTTCCCAGTCGTTTTTTACCCAGCCGGTCAGCCCCAGCGACCGTGCAAGGTGTTTTGCGGTATACCGGAAGCCGACGCCCTGCACGCGTCCGTAAAACACAATATGTTTTCGCACATCTGCCATATGTATTTCCTCCATGGGCTACTGGTTTGTCTTTTCCGTATCATCTGCCGCGACTTCGGTTATTGATTTCACAAGGCCGGCGATTTCCTGAATTTTTGACGGAACAATAATTTTGGTCGCTCTGCCGTCGGCTGCTTTTTCAAACGCCTCAAGACTCTTAAGCGTCAGTACCGCGTTGTCAGCTCCGGCTTCCTTCAAAAATCTCAGTCCGTCCGCGGTAGCCTGCTGGACTTTCAGTATCGCCTCCGCCTCGCCTTCCGCTTCACGGATCATCTTTTCTTTCTCCGCCTCTGCCTTAAGGATCGCTGCCTGTTTCGCCGCTTCGGCTTCCAGAATCACCGACTCCTTCTGGCCTTCCGCCACAAGCACTGTGGATTTTTTCTCACCTTCCGCCCGGAGGATGGCCTCCCGCCTTTCCCGCTCCGCCTTCATCTGCTTTTCCATCGCATCCCGGATAGCTTCGGGCGGAATAATGTTTTTCAGCTCTACCCTGTTCACCTTAATCCCCCATGAGTCTGTCGCGCGATCCAGTTCAGCGCGCATCTTTGTATTAATCGTCTCTCGGGAAGTGAGCGTCTGATCCAGTTCCAGGTCTCCGATAATATTTCTCAGAGTCGTCGCCGTCAGATTTTCAAGCGCAATAATCGGGCTTGCCACCCCGTAGCAGAACATTTTCGGATCTGTAACCGAATAAAAGATAACCGTGTCAATCTGCATCGTAACATTATCCTTTGTAATTACAGGCTGCGGAGGGAAATCCACCACCTGTTCCTTAAGGTCAATCCGGCGCGCCACGCGGTCAATAACCGGCAGCTTAAAATGCAGTCCGGTATTCCATGTGGCAAGATAAGCGCCCAGCCGTTCCACAACAACAGCCTGCGCCTGATGCACAATCTTGACGCATGAAATAAGAATCAGAACCGCAATAATCACAATTAAAATACATAAAATCATACCAATCATAAAAGAATCATACATTATTTCTCCTCCTCACATTTTTCCACAATCAGCTTGACTCCTGAAATATCCGCCACTTTCGCCCGCGTTCCGGCTTCAAGTATTTTGCTGTCATTTTTGGCCCGGACAGTCCACTCTACGCCGTCCAGCACACTTTTCCCTGTCTGGTTCAGATTATCCACTGTTTCCGTAATCAGTATAATCCTGCCGATCTCTCTTTCATAGTTTGTTTTTTCCCGTTTTCGGTTCAGGTATTTCTCGGCCCACGGGCGCGTGAGTATCAGAAGCGCCACGGACACGACCAGAAACACGATAATCTGGACAATCAGATCTGCACCCGCTATATTTGCCGCAAGCGCCGCAAGCGCGCCCGCCGCGAACCAGATCGTAGTCAGTCCGACCGTCAGAAGCTCAATAACAAGCAGCGCCAGAAACAGGCCAAGCCAGACCAGATTCAGCACCGACGGGGAAATTGCCGCAATTTCTGTTCCCATTTTTTTCTCCTTCCTGCTTTTTGCTGTATTTATTCATATTCGGAATAATCCACATCATAATACCCCTCTCCCGGTATAAAGACCGCGTCTCCATATGTGACCGAAACATCAGTCCCCGCAGGGATTACCACGTTTCTTATGTTTCTGTCCGAATATTCGTCTGATGTAACCGCATATTCCGGGCCGTCCACCCAGAAGTTCTGCACTTCACCATTTGGATAGTTCAAAATAATACTCGTATATCCAAAAGTGTCTTCTTCCACGCTCCTGGCGGAAATGTCATATACTCCCTCCGGCAGGACTCCGTCTCCCGCTCTGTATGTATCAGGCGTAAGGGTCAGAGCTTTTTTCAGCGGATTTTCCAGAATCTCCTGCACGGGCGGCTGCGCGTTTTCTGTCGTAAATTTCACAATAACGCCACTTTCAATTTTCAGATCCGAGTCATTGTACAAGCGAATATTGTCAAGCGAAGCCGTCTGTCCGTATTCCTCATCCGCCCCGAAATACACCGTCTCATATATGCTGTTTTCTTTATCCGTAATATTAACCGTGCCGGCGCCTTCAACCAGCTCCGCCCGGTACACGCCCTCCGGAATATGCACTCCGGTCCGGTAAATTCCATTTCCAAGAACGACTTCGTAATCATCTCCGTCTTCCGGGATTTCCCGCGTCACATCCGCATAAGCCCCGCCGTCGGAAAAGTACTGCTGATAGTCTTCTGAACTGTAATCAATATATGTATCATCCTCATATATATCCGTAAAACCTGATTCCGGCTGAATATTCCGCAAAACAGATTCTACCGCGTCTATAATTGACGGAAGAAAAGATAACAGCACGACCGCCAGAACCGTAAAAGCTATTATGCGGCTCCCTCTCCCGGCACTGTTCTTTTTCTTCCCGACCGCTGCTGCAGATTGTCTTACATTATTTCCCCTTCTGCCTTTTTCTGTTTTTTTCTCTCCGCCTGTATCTTCTACGGCGGAGATGGCCGTCCGCCGCGGGCATTCTCTTTCATAAACTGAATTGTCCAGCCCGCAGAGTGTACATCTGCCGTCGGCAAGCCTGCCGCCGCACAGACTGCATTTTTGTTTTATCATGTTCTCCTACTTCCCGTCATCCCGGTTTCTTTTGATCATCCACAGCCGAACCGCTCTGGTAAATCCATCTCATTATAGCACTTTTTCCATACTCTACGACAGTCAATAACTGTAAAAAATCTTAATAATTCCTGTATTGTGTATTTTTTCCCGATATGATAGACTTTTTTTATAAGAAATACGTTCTGACGGCAAAGGGATTCCTGAGTCATAAGGCGCAGATATGGATATTTTTCAGGGAGAGTTTTTCTCCTTTTCTGTCTTTGCGCCGCACGGCGCTTTTTCTTTTCCGGCATGGAAGAAATCTTTCCCTTATTTCTTTTCCGGTCCGGCATTTTCCCTTTTCCGTACAATACAGGTTAAAGGAGGCTTCTATGGACACACGCATCGCCCTGATCGGGATTATACTCGAATCCCGTGAATCTGTTGACGCGCTGAACCATCTGCTCACCGAATTCGGGGACTATATTATCGGACGGATGGGCATTCCCTATAAAGAAAAGGGAATTCATATTATAAGCATAGCGGTTGACGCGCCGAATAACGTTATAAGTTCACTTTCCGGCAGACTCGGCATGCTGCCGGGCATCAGCACCAAAACAGTCTACGGGAAGAATATTTCTCCGGCAAAATAAAGGAGCACGGCCATGAATACAGAAACTTATCTGAAATCTCTGATCGACCGGCTGGAGCAGACACGCGCTCTCTCCCGCGAAGAATGGGCCTCCCTCATACGCGGCAGAACTCCCGGTCTTTCGGAATATCTTTTCGAACGCGCAAGAACTATCCGCATCCGCCACTACGGGCGGGATATTTATATACGCGGACTGATCGAATTCACCAGCTGGTGCCGGAACGACTGCTATTACTGCGGGCTCCGGAAAAGCAATCACGGCGCGGACCGATACCGGCTGACAAAAGAAGAAATACTTTCCTGCTGCGAAAACGGATATCATCTTGGCTTCCGGACATTTGTCCTGCAGGGCGGAGAGGACTGCTGGTACACAGACGAATATATGGAAGATCTTATCTCTTCCATACGCCGCGCATGGCCGGACTGCGCCATCACCCTTTCGCTTGGTGAAAAATCTTATGAAAGTTACCGCCGGTTTGCCCTTGCCGGCGCCGACCGGTATCTGCTGCGCCATGAAACTTTTGACGAGGCTCATTACCGCAAACTCCACCCGCCGCGCATGAGCGCCGCCCACAGACAGCAGTGTCTCCGGGACCTGAAAGAACTGGGGTATCAGACCGGGACCGGGTTTATGGTAGGTTCTCCATACCAGACGCCGGAAAATCTGGCTGACGATATGCTGTTTATAAAAAACCTCAATCCTCAGATGGTAGGAATAGGGCCTTTTATTCCGCATCACGGCACGCCGTTTGCCGGTAAACCCGCGGGGACGCTTGAACTGACGCTGTTTCTTCTCGGGCTGATCCGTCTCATGCTTCCGAGGGTGCTTCTGCCCGCCACAACCGCCCTCGGAACAATAGCGCCCGATGGCCGGGAGCGTGGAATACTGGCGGGCGCCAATGTCGTTATGCCGAATCTTTCTCCGGTCCGGGTCCGGGAAAAATATCTTCTCTATGACAATAAGCTGTGCACCGGGGACGAAGCCGCGGAAAGCCTGGCTCAGCTTGATGCCCGCATGGCAGCCGTCGGATACCGTCTGGTAACGGCCCGGGGCGATTCATTAAATATATAAAAAACAGGAGGAATTATACAATGTATGATGTAAATTCAAAATGCGCGGATGATTTTATTGATCACCAGGAAATCCTTGACACACTGGCCTACGCAGATGAGAACAAAGAAAACAAAGAGCTGATCGACTCTCTGATCGAAAAAGCAAAAAAAAGGAAAGGTCTTTCCCACCGCGAGGCGTCGGTTCTTCTGGCCTGTCCTCTCGAAGATAAAAACAAAGAAATCTATGCGCTGGCCGAGCAGATCAAAAAAGATTTTTACGGAAACCGGATTGTTATGTTCGCTCCGCTCTATCTTTCCAACTACTGTATAAACGGCTGCACATACTGCCCGTATCATTCCAAAAACAGACATATTCCCCGCAAACAGCTCACTCAGGAAGAAATCCGCCGGGAAGTTATCGCTCTGCAGGATATGGGGCACAAGCGTCTGGCGCTGGAGGCCGGCGAAGATCCGGTCCGCAACACCATGGACTATTATCTGAAATCCATTGAAACAATTTACGGCATCAAACATAAAAACGGCGCTATCCGCCGCGTCAACATCAATATCGCGGCAACGACCGTTGACAATTACCGCCTGCTGAAGGAAGCCGGCATCGGGACTTACATTCTCTTCCAGGAGACCTACCACAAAGAAAGCTATCTGGAGCTTCATCCTACCGGCCCGAAACACGACTATAATTACCACACAGAGGCAATGGACCGGGCGATGGAAGGCGGAATCGACGACGTCGGACTTGGCGTGCTTTTCGGTCTGGACAAATACCGCTATGAATTTGCAGGCCTTCTGATGCACGCCGAGCACCTGGAGGCAGCCTTTGGAGTCGGTCCTCATACGATCAGCGTTCCCCGCCTGAAGCATGCGGACGATATCGATCCCGACCAGTTCGACAATGGAATCGACGACGACACATTCGCCAAAATCGTGGCATGCATCCGCATTGCGGTCCCCTATACCGGCATGATCATCTCCACCCGCGAAAATCAGGCGACAAGAGAACGCGTGCTTCACCTGGGCATTTCCCAGATCAGCGGCGGCTCCCGTACAAGTGTAGGCGGTTACTATGAACCCGAACCGGAAGACGCAAAATCCGAACAGTTTGACGTCAGCGACAACCGTACTTTGGATGAAGTCGTAAGGTGGCTCATGGAGATGGACTATATCCCCAGTTTCTGCACCGCCTGCTACCGGGAAGGCCGTACCGGCGACCGGTTCATGTCCCTTTGCAAAAGCGGACAGATCCAGAACTGCTGCCATCCGAACGCGCTGATGACTCTTAAAGAGTATCTGACAGACTATGCTTCACCTGAAACAAAAGCAATCGGCGACCGGCTGATTGAAAAAGAAGTTCTTAATGTACCGAATGAAAAAGTAAGAAATATCGTTCTGGAAAATCTCCGCCTTATCGAACAGGACAACCGGCGAGATTTCCGCTTCTGATCCGGGAAGAACCGCCGGGATCGCACTATACAGGAGCAGGGGCCGCGTCTGACGCGGCCCCTGCTCCTGTACTTACTTCTCTTTTACGCCTCTGCCGGAGGCTCTGTTCTGGGAAGGGTGATTTCCGCTTTAAACAGGTCTGCCTCGGTGGAAATTTTCAGCGTGCCGTGCTGAAGTTCCGCAAAGCTTTTGGCAATAGCCAGACCCAGACCGGATCCTTCCGTATTTCTTGAAGAATCCCCACGGACAAACCGGTCCGTAATCTCTTCCGCATTAAAATTCAATTCATCCGCAGACACATTTTTCATGGAAATCCGCACATCATTTTCCGTCTCATGGAGTTCGATATAGACACGGGTATGAGGCATTGCATACTTTGTAATATTTACAATCAGATTTTCAAATATCCGGTATGTCTTCTGACTGTCCAGCCACATAATCAGCTTATGTTCGGGCATCTTCCAGCGGAATTCCAGATCTGCGTCCTTTATCTTGCTGTCGTTTTCCAGGCCTACCTGTTTTAGCAGGTCAACAATATCTACTTTCATAAAATGCATGGCCACACTTTTGCTGGCCGCCCTGCTGATTTCAAACAGGTCCTCAATCAGTACTTTCAGCCTCAGCGATTTGCGTTCCAGCACTTCGATGTATTCTTTCTGTTTTTCTTCATCCTTTTCATTTTTCAGGAGATCGATGTAAGTAATAATTGCAGTGAGAGGCGTCCGGAGATCATGAGAAACATTCGTTACAAGCTCCGTTTTCATACGCTCATTTTTTACTTCCTCGTCCACAGCTTTCTTAAAGCCTTCCTGGATCTTTTTCATCTCTTCTTTTATCGGATTGAACATGCCCATATCTCCTTCGATCGGCATATCCAGCCGTCCGTCCGCCAGCCGGCTGGCAGCCGCAAGAAGCAGATCGTACTTCTTCCGAATATCTCCCGTGTATTTTCGCAGGAACAGAAACAGAAGAACAGAGTACAAGAGCAGCGCAAAAATCCCGAAAAACCAGAAGCAGCACATGATGACAAGAAATACAAAGTTGGCAGTCACAAGCTTCAGAAGTTTTCTGTTTGTTCTGTTTTGAAGATCCAGATGAAGCAGAGAATCATACTGTTTCTGAAAGAATTCCCGTATTTCTCTGGCAGAGCTGCCGTCTCCTTTTATCCAGCGGACCACACGCATCGTAATTGTTCTTTCCCTCCAGTATGACCGGCCCATTGTAAAAATGCATCTCAGGCATGTAAAGCCCCAGAAAAACACAGCTGCAACGGCCATCCAGACCAAAAAGTTTATGACAATATCCACGACTGTATTGAACGTGTAAACCGAAGTCCGTACCAGGCCTCCTTTTATCGTATGATATACCATTGCCCCGCACATATTCACACATCCGTAAGCAATAAATATACCCAGCAGCGCCGCTTCAAAAGGCGCCCGGAATATTTTCCCCTGCCGTTCGCCCACCGCTTTGGCAAATGGCAGCAGCAGCGCCGCGGCGGCTGCGGCCAGAAAGAAAATCATAAACCTTGAAGCGAAATTTGTATACCCGATATCCCACGGGCCCGGATCGGGATAGTCAATCGAAGACATATATTCGCTCAGCGAATCCCGGGTCATTCCGTAAATAATTGTCCTGTTCTGTATGCTCTGCTCCTCCATATAATAATAGGATTGAGCGTTTTCCATGAATTGCGTCTCCAGATCATACTCCTGCTGCGGAGTCAGCTCTGATCCGGAAATATGAATCCCGGAAATATCTCCGTTTCCCGAGAAAATATACTCCACGCGGAATGCATAGTAAGCGTCGGGATCTTCTGACTTCAGCCGTTCCGCCCGCTTGGAATCTACTCCGCCCGTCAGAAGTTCTCCCTCCTCATCAAACACCGCGCAGTCCATATATTTTCTGACCGGTCCGAATGTGTAATATTTTTCCTGCATATCCATCACGTCTGTTCCGCCGTACGTTTCCGCGTCCATAATATAATTTCCCGCAGTCAGGTTCTCTCCCATGGAGGCAAGAACCTGTTCTGTATCCGCTCTCTCGGGAACAAAATAATTCAGTTCATCTCTGGTTTGCCAATATGTCAGCATCATCCCGACTGAGCAAAGCGCCAGCGCTAGAATAATAATTACTCTTCCGATATTACGGCTGTTTTTCAATTTTGTAGCCAACTCCCCACACCACCTTCAAATATTTTGGATTTTTCGGATCAATTTCAATTTTTTCACGAATGTTTCTCACATGCACCATAATCGTATCGGTATTAATTGCCTTCTCCTGCCATACTCTTTCATAGATTTCCTCTGATGAAAATACTCTTCCCGGATTTTTCGCCAGCAGCAGAAGAATTTTGTACTCAATAGGCGTCATTTTCACCAGGATTCCGTCCACGCTGACTTCCACTGTATCCTCATTTATTTCCAGCCCGCCGATCACATGCACATTTTCCCTTGGAGTCAGTTTTTCCAGAAATTTGCGGTAACGTCTCAGCTGGGAATTCACTCTTGCCATCAGCTCCATCGGCGTAAACGGCTTGGTTACATAGTCGTCCGCGCCGATATTCAGTCCTGTAATTTTATCCACCTCCTCAGACTTTGCCGAAAGCATTATTACCGGGAAGTCATACTTTTCCCTCAGCTTCATCGTCATCCGTATTCCGTCCATCCGGGGCATCATAATGTCCACAATCGCCAGGTGAATCTCTTCCCTCTCAATAATCTCAAGTCCTTCCACACCGTCCGCAGCCTGAAACACTTCGTATCCCTGGCTCTGCAGATAGATCTGGACGCCTTCTCTGATTTCTTTATCATCTTCCACAATTAAAATGTGATTTATTTCCATAGTCTCTCCTTTTTCAGTCGTTTTCCTAAAGAGTCCGGACTCTTTTTTGCTGATTTTTCTGATAATTTATCCTGTTGTCTTTTCTCCACGATTGTAGAGCATTTTCCCTGCCAGTGCAAGTCTGCCCTCATCCTGCCGTTTTTACATAAAATCCTGCCGGTTCGCCATAAAAATATCCCGCACCTCCTTAACTGTTATCAGGATAAGACATAAATCTAAAGGATGCTTTCATAAGAATCAAAAGATATTCTAAAGATTTTCACAATCATCCGCCCCCTGCCTGCCGCCGCACGGACAGAAGCAGAAAGAAAAATATTGTAGAAAAACAGGAAGCTTTGCCAATTGCGTAAAATTATTGTGTGTGCGTAAAATTATTGTGTTGACATTTCTGACATTATGAGATAAAATCTCTGTAATCAGAAAACAGATTGCACTCTGTAAGTTAAATTCTGTGATGAGAAGGAGTAGAAAACGGGTTCTTACCTCCAGCGAGCTGCCGGTGGTGCAAGACAGCGGAAGGCCGGTTTCGAAAATCATCTCTGAGAATGGGAGCTGAAGACTGATTTGTAAGTTTCCACGGGCGTTTCCCGTTACAGAAACCGCGTATGTTGGTGCGCAGTATTCATACTTGTTTGAAAAAACAGGGTGGTTGCGGAATTTTTAAGGTCCGTCCCTATTTTGGGGCGGATCTTTTTTAATAGCGGCAGGAGAAAGCACCGGTCTTTCCAGAACTCCGGCAGCCGTTTACAGCCCCGGAATGTTATTTTTAAACTTTCGGCAATCTCCGCAGACTGATACAGAAACCAACACAAAAATAGCAAAAGAAAGGACAAAAAGATATGAGTAACCACACAGAAATCAGATGGCACGGCCGCGGCGGCCAGGGCGCAAAAACAGCCGCTCTTCTTCTGGCGGACGTGGCGTTTCAGACAGGCAAATACGTACAGGGATTTCCTGAATACGGTCCGGAACGTATGGGCGCGCCGATTACCGCCTACAACCGGATCAGCGACACCATTATCCGGGCACATTCCAACATCTATGATCCACAGTATGTCGTGGTCGTAGATGAGTCACTGCTCGAAACGGTAGATGTAACCAGCGGTCTGAAAGAAGACGGCGCGATACTGATCAACACGGAGCGTCCGAAGGAGGAGATCATCCCGCATCTGAAAGGTTACAAGGGAGCCGTATACACAATTAACGCCAGAAAAATCTCCATGGCGGCTCTGGGAAAATATTTCCCGAACACACCGCTTCTTGCAGCCATCGTAAAAGTAGCGCAGATAATGGATAAGGATACATTTCTTCGGGAAATGCGTTCCTCTTTCCACCATAAATTTTCAAATAAGCCGGAAGTAATCGAGGGAAATATGAAAGCCCTTGAAATGGCTTTTGAGGAGGTGCACTAATGACAGCAGATATCAGTAAACTTGGTTTAAAAACAAAATGGCAGGATCTGACCGAGGGCATGATCATCGCCGGTTCCGGAACTTCCGCTGAATTTATGACCGGCGAATGGAGCAGCATCAAACCTGTATTTATCGAAGAAAACTGCAAGCAGTGTCTGCTCTGCGTTCCGGTATGTCCGGACAGCTGTATCCCGGTTCACGACAAAAAGAGAACCGAATTTGACTATGACCACTGCAAGGGCTGCGGCATCTGTGTAAAAGCATGCCCCTTCGGGGCAATTACAATGGAAGGGGTGAACTGAAATGGCAAGAAGAGATCGTTTATCAGGAAATGAGGCCGTAGCCGAAGCGCTCCGGCAGATTAACCCGGATGTTTTCCCGGCGTTTCCCATTACCCCGTCCACAGAAATCCCGCAGTATTTTGCTTCTTTTGTAGCAAACGGAAAAGTAGACACGGAATTTATTCCTGTTGAAAGTGAACACAGTTCCATGAGCGCGGCAATCGGCGCTTCAGCGGCAGGCGCCCGGGCGCTTACCGCAACATCATCCTGCGGACTTGCATTTATGTGGGAAGAGCTTTACATCGCCGCCTCCAACCGTCTTCCGCTTGCTCTGGCTCTCGTAAACCGCGCCCTGTCCGGACCGATCAATATCAACTGCGATCATTCCGACAGCATGGGCGCCAGAGATTCCGGCTGGATCCAGATGTACGCGGAAAACAATCAGGAAGCCTATGATAATATGATTCAGGCATTCCGCATTTCTGAACATAAAGATGTAAAGCTGCCTATAATGATCTGCCAGGACGGATTTATTACCAGCCATGCCGTCGAAAACATCGAACTGCTGGAAGATGAAGAAGTCCGGTCCTTCGTAGGCGAATACAAGCCGGAAAACTACCTGCTCAACCCGGAATGTCCGATGTCCGTGGGCCCGTATTCGGTAACCGATTACTACATGGAAGCAAAAAGAAATCAGGCGGAAGGCATGAAACACGCGCAGCAGGTCGTTCTGGATGTAGCCAATGAATTCGCCGGACTCTCAGGCAGGAAATACGGACTCTTTGAGGCATACCGCCTGGAAGACGCCGACCGCGCCGTCGTTATGATCGGCTCGGCGGCAGGCACCACAAAAGACGCCATCGACAGACTCCGGGAAAAAGGTGAAAAAGTCGGGCTTTTAAAAATCCGTCTCTACCGTCCTTTCCCGGCCGAGGCAATTGCCGAAGCTCTGAAAAATGTGAAAGCTATTGCCATTATGGATCGGGCAGAAGGTTATTCCGACCACGGCGGTCCGCTGGGAGCCGACGTAATGGCAGCTCTTTTCCGTGCAAAAAGCACAGCGCTTGCAACTAATATCATATATGGACTGGGCGGCCGTGACGTGCGCGTGGAAGATATGGAACAGGTATTTAAAGACCTGCAGACAATGATTGTTCAGAATGACGCCGGCGATACTTATCGCTATATGGGGCTCAGAGAGTAAGGAGGGACGCAGAAGATGGCTTATAATTTTAAAGAAACAATGAACAAACCGGAGCGTCTGGCTCCGGGACACAGAATGTGCGCGGGATGCGGCGGAACAATCGCTGTGCGCAACGTTCTGCGCGGACTCCACGAGGGAGATAAAGCAGTAATCGGGAACGCGACAGGATGCCTGGAAGTGTCGACATTTACTTATCCCTATACCTCCTGGCAGGACAGCTATATTCACAACGCATTTGAAAACGCAGGTTCAACCCTGAGCGGTGTGGAAGGCGCATACAAAGCGCTTAAACGGAAAGGCAGACTGAATGAAACGTATAAATTCATTACTTTCGGCGGAGACGGCGGCACCTATGACATCGGCCTGCAGTCACTCTCCGGCGCCATGGAGCGCAACCACGATATGGTTTATGTATGCTACGACAACGGAGCATATATGAACACCGGCATCCAGCGTTCCTCAGCCACGCCAATGTACGCGGATACAACGACTACCCCTGTAGGTTCGCAGAGCAGCGGAAAACCGCAGAACCGGAAGGATCTCGCGTCCGTTATCGCAGCCCACGACATCCCTTATGTGGCTCAGACTACCTTTGTGCAGAACTTTAAAGACCTGCACATCAAATCAGAAAAAGCAATTTACACCCCCGGGGCTGCATTTCTGAACATTATGGCTCCCTGTCCCAGAGGCTGGAGATATAATACCCCGGACATTATGGAAATCTGCAGACTTGGCGTTGAAACATGCTATTGGCCGCTCTTCGAAGTCATTGAGGGGAAATGGATTCTGAACTACGAGCCAAAGCAGAAGCTTCCTATTGAAGATTTTCTAAGACCACAGGGCAGATTTAAACACCTGTTCAAAAAAGGAAATGAGCATCTTCTGGAGGCATTCCAGAAAGAAGTCGACAGAAGATGGGATGAACTGCTCTTCCGCTGCTCCAGATAATGCCCCGGAGCGGAAAGAAAGCTGCACAGGCAGGAGACGTCAGATCGTCCCCTGCCTTTATAAATCCGGACAAAGGTGAACAAACACAAAATGATTTAAAAATTATTTTTTAATTTCAACAGTATTTCACCGATATCTTCGTCCAGACATATTGATCTTTTTCCTATTTCCGGAGGCGCCCAGGCTTGTCCATAATTAATGCAGACGTACACTGCTTTCGGATTCTGATATGTCATCCTCCAGAAGGGATATTTGATAATGGCCGGGGTGTTGGCTCCTACTCCAAGTTCCAGATACAAAATATGCATTCCTTTACGGTTCTGCACAAAGTCCTTATAGCGCCTCGCCGCCTCATGCCATCCATCATCTTCTGCAAAAGTCCCGTCACAGCGGAGATTCATTGTCATTGGAGCGCCGCAGAGCGGGCAGCGGGGAATCCGTTCTGGTGGAATCTTCATATGTTTCTGCTCATAAATCATTCGCCGGACCGCCGTTTCATTATCATATGTTTTCTGATGACAGGGTCGGGAACACTGCCACAGACCGTAATCGCCCTGGGTATAGAACAATCGCTCTTTGTCAAATCCTGCTTTCTGGAACTGATGATCCACATTAGTAGTCAGCACGAAATAATCATTATCTTTCACCAGATCCAACAAATTTTCATATACATCTGCCGGAGCCGGCTGATATCGGTTCAGAACGATATTTCTGCTCCAGAACGCCCAGTATTCCTCTAATGTATCATAGGGATAAAAGCCGCCGGAATACATATCATGAAATCCGTATTTCTCCTGAAAATCTGAAAAATTATCCTCAAACCTTTTCCCGGAATAAGTAAATCCTGCTGACGCGGACAGCCCTGCGCCGGCTCCGATCAGGACGGCGTCCGCTGTATCCAATTCCCGCTTAAGCCGGATCAGACTGTCGTAATAACTGTTTATAGATCCTGTAGTCATCGTTCTTGAAAACATTAAAGATCACCTCCATGTGATCTGTATTTCCTTTCTCCCATTCTTCAACTGTCTTTATGGCAATTTCCGCTGCCGGCTTGTTCGGAAAATGAAATTCGCCGGTAGAAATACAGCAGAAAGCCACGCTGTGCAGTCCATAAGCCGCCGCCAGTTCCAGACAGGAACGGTAACAGTCTGCCAGCAGTTTCCGGTCTGTCTCTGTAACGTCTCCATATATAACAGGACCTACTGTGTGCAGCACATAGCGACAGGGAAGGTTGTAGGCTTTTGTGATCTTTGCCCTTCCCACCGGCTCCGGTTTCTTCCCCGTCATAATAGAGGCGCACTCCAGCCTGAGCTGCACCCCCGCATAAGTGTGAATGGCATTGTCAATACAACTGTGGCATGGGACAAAGCAGCCCAGCATCTGGCTGTTCGCCGCATTAACAACCGCATCCACGGCAAGTGTGGTGATATCTCCCTGCCAGAGATAAATGCCCGGCCGGACAGGACTCAAATCCCGGATCCGGGTGACCCCCTTCTCAACCAGCCGTTCCTGCAGGTAAGCATCCTGAACAGTCAGGAACTCCCTGCCTGCAGGAAGAGGCGGCCGTACATTCATCAGGCTTCGCAGCAGCCGCTGCTTCTCCGTCAGACTGACCGGGATTTCCAGGTTCTTATATTCTTCTCTTTCATTCAGCAGCCAGCGGATCAGGAAATCCGCCCGCTGTTCCTGTGTAACCGGTTTCTTCATGAATCATTCTCTCCTTTCCGCCGGACTGATTTCCATACAATTTGCGCAATGCGGGCAACGTTCTTGTCGGATTGCCGCCGGGGTTTTTGAGATATCATAAACCATCACGCAAAAATTCCTGTTATTCCTGACTTTCAATTCTTATTCTCTTACCACGCTGATACGTTTCTGAATATTATTTCCGGTTATAGCTTCATCCACCATTGCAATGGCATAATCCGCATAGCTGATGATGCTTTCTCCCTTAGAATTGAGAATCAGTTCCTCTCCTCCCAGAAGGTATTTCCCGGTGCGTTCACCCTCTGCCTGAAAATCCCCTGCCGGACTGATATATGTCCATCTTACATCCTCGCGCTTGCGAAGCTCTGAAAGCGCTTTTGCCATAGCACCGGCCAGCGGCTTAAAACTGTCCGGGAAATCCGGACCGTCAGCCACGCATACGGTATGTTCCGGATTAACATACAGGCTGCCGGCGCCTCCTACAACAAGCAGGCGGATATCTGTACCGGAGATAATATCACACAGATGCTTCAGAGAAGTGCTGTGAAGTGGAAGTGTGTCCTCCGTCCATGCGCCGAAAGCGTCGATCACGACGTCAAATTCCCTGAGATCATCAGCAGTCAGACTGAACAAATCCTTTTTCAGAACTTTCTGCGCTTCTGTGGCATTTTCCCCGCGGACAACGGCTGTAACTTCAAGGCCTCTGCTTACCGCCTCTTTTACAATGAGTTTTCCGGCTTTTCCATTTGCACAAACTACTGCGATTTTCATTTTAAATTCCTCCTAAAAAAATTGAATTATCCTTTTGCTTTCAAATGGAGCTTTGGCCCGGCCGCTTTCCTCAGCTCTTGATTATAGTATATTGTTATAAGTTTTTACTGTAAAGTAAGCACTTTTTTGTGCCGTAGTTACCTTTAGGAAACAATTGTATTTTTTCGGCATTAATCGTTGATTTTCTTTCTATATTGTTATATGATTTGCATAGTTTCTGACACTAGTTTTAGCGACATTACAACTAACCAGAGGAGGCAATTTTATGGAAGTACAAACTTCAAAAAAGGAGCTGCCTGCATGCCCGGTTGAAACAAC
>CALWKB010000108.1 GCA_944381125.1 uncultured Mediterraneibacter sp.
CAAAAGAATGTGTGATGATCTGCATATTATACATGCAGTAGAAGGAATCGGAAAAGGAAAGTACGTTTTTCGCAAGTAAAAAGAAGAGAAATTTATCGGAAAGGAGCAGAAGAGATGAGCAAGGATCAGCTTATGTTTGGAGCGGCATACTACCCGGAATATATGCCCTGTGAAAGAATGGAAAAAGATTTTCAGATGATGAAAAAAGCCGGAATTAATACGATACGCGTGGCGGAGTCAACGTGGAGCACGCTTGAGCCGAGAGACGGGGAATTTGATTTTTCCTTTATCGACAGGATACTGGATGAGGCGAAGAAGGCGGAAATGTCCGTGATTGTCGGAACTCCGACCTACGCGATACCATCCTGGCTGGCGAAGAAAGATCCGGATATTATGGTGGTAAACCGAAACGGCAGGGAGAAGTACGGGCGAAGACAGATATTCGATCTGCTTAATCCGACGTTCCGCCGTCACGCGGAACGCGTGATCAGAGAACTGGCCGCGCATACGGCGGCGAACAGTCAGGTGATCGGATTCCAGATCGATAATGAGACAAAGCACTATGATAACAGAGGGCCGGAAATACAGCGGAGGTTTAAGGAATATCTGAAAGAGAAGTTCGGGACGACAGAACGTCTGAATCAGACATTCTGCCTGGCATACTGGAGCAACTCTGTCGCCGACTGGGATCAGTTTCCGGATATTGGCGGCTGCATCAACGGCGGACTTGCCTGCGAATTTGAGAAATTTCAGCGAAAAACCGCAGCGGAATATCTGTGGTGGCAGGCGGACATTATCAGAGAATACAAAAGAGACGATCAGTTTATAACCCACAACCTGGATTTCGAGTGGAAGAAGTTTGGAGCGGATATTGCGCAGGACGGTTATTCATACGGAGTGCAGCCCGGGATCAATCACTATGAGGCTGCGAAATGTCTGACAAAGACCGGAGTGGACATATATCACCACACGCAGGATTTACTGACGGGAGCGGAGATCGCGTATGGCGGAGATTCGGTCAGAAGCCTGAAATATGACAATTATCTTGTCCTGGAATGTCAGGCGCAGGCGTTCAAATACTGGACCCCTTATCCCGGACAGCTCCGTCTTCAGGCTTACAGCCATCTGGCGTCCGGGGCGGACGGTGTGTCATACTGGAACTGGCATTCCATACATAACAGCTTTGAGACGTACTGGAAGGGGCTGCTCAGCCATGACCTGGAAGAAAATCCGGCGTATGAAGAAGCCTGCGTAATCGGAAAAGAATGGAAAGAGATCGGCAGCCGGCTGATACATCTGAAAAAAGAAAACAGGACGGCGCTTCTTACGGATAATAATTCCATGGCGGCGTTCCAGTGGTTTCCGATTGACCGTGATCTCAGTTATAATGATGTTGTGCGGTGGATGTACGACAGCCTGTATGAGATGAATATAGAGTGTGATGTGGTGGATGTGAACGGGCTGGATGCGGACCGGTACGATATGATTGTGACACCGGCTCTGTACTGCGCGTCCGAAGAGCTCATTAAAAAGCTTGAGGCCTTCGTGGAGCGCGGCGGAGTTCTTGTGAGTTCGTTTAAATCGTTCGTCGCGGACGAGTATTCCACTGTTTATCACGACAGGCAGCCCCATCTGCTTCACAGATGCTTCGGCATGAGCTATAACCAGTTTACTGAGCCGGGAAAGGCAAAGGTGCTTGGCGCTCCTCTGAAATATTTCGCCGAACTGCTCAAACCGGAAGGCGCTGAGAGCCTGGCGGACTACGAGCACAAATACTGGGGGAAATATGCTGCCATAACGAGAAATTCCTGCGGAAGCGGAGCGGCTTACTATATCGGCTGCTATACAGAGAAAAAAGTTCTTAAAATGATCCTGAAACAGGCGGCGGAGGAAGCCGGCGTCTGCGGGCCCGCAGCGGAGTACGAGTGGCCGGTAACAGTGCGTGAAGGGATAAATCAGTATGGCAGGCGCGTACATTATGTGATGAATTACAGTGAAGATGAAAGAAGCGTGAACTGCGTCTGGAAAGAGGTGAAAGACCTGCTGACGGGAGAAATATTCCGGCAGGGAGATAAGGCTGAGCTTAAAGACTGGGGCCTGAGAATTTTTGAAGAAATATAGAATCTGAATGAAACTTAAATAATAACGGGGATCCGGAATATGAGGAGATCGGCGGTCTGCTCATGTCCCGAATCCCTTTTTTATTTTGCAAAGGAAGGCGCGGGCTGGAAAATATTTCCCGTATTATTGCGCGGTCTGTAATGATATAATGCGGCGGAGGAATATTAAAGGAAGGGACGGAAGAGTTATGAGAAGAGAAATAAAGGGATTTATCGCAGCCGGGCTTACAGCCATATTGTGTCTGCCTGTCCTTGGAGCCGGCGCGGGAATCGGGAAACTGACGGAGTATTCGGTGGAATACATCGGCCGGGACGAGACGGGGGAAAGGCTTCTGGAAAAAGTGACATTATCCGCGCCGGCCGGCAGGATTATAAATGTTCCACATAAAGATTTTGAAAACTATGAGAAAGAAAAAGGGCAGGATATGACGCTTTATGTGAGCGCCGGCGGAGCGGAAAAGAAGATCTTCTATGAAAGGCTTTTTTATGACAGGATCGTGTTCGACACGCAGGGGAGCTATATTTCGCCAATATACGGATGGGCGGGCGAAGATATAAGCGAAGAGGTTGAAAAAATTAAAACTCCCGTGCGCCAGGGATATATTTTCAAGGGCTGGGATAAAGAACTGCCGGAGATTATGCCGGAGGGAGAATACGTGGTCAGCGCGGTGTGGGAGCCCGGAGAAAGCCGGTATACGGTGCTTCGGTGGATGGAGAATGCAGAAGACGACGGATACCGTCTGCTTGGCGAAAAAGAGACGAGGACCGCTCCGACAGGGAGCATTGTCTCCGCTTCCGGTGAAGATATCGACAGGGCGGGGGAAATGGCCGACTGGTTTCCGGATTCGGAATATTACAGGGACTTCTACGGATTTGTTTACGACCGGTGCGAGGAAACAGAAGTAACCGCGGACGGGAGAGCGGTTCTGAACCTTTATTATAAGAGGGAAATATGGACGATTAATCTTCATGAAGAGACGGAACATGAATCGGGCGCAAGTGATGCTCTTCTTCCGAACGATGACGTCTGGTATACGGCGTCCGGGAAATACGGCTCCGCGCTTCCGGACGATTTCCCGTCTTTTGAAGAACTGGAGCGGCGATACATGGGAAAAACTCAGCTGGGGGATGTTAAATTCCTCGGCGTCCGGGATGAATTTGACGCGGTGGGGCGGCATCTGGATACATTTTACTTCCAGGATCTTGCGAAGGGAAACCATACGTTTGACGCGTATCCGTGGATGGAAAAGAACGCGTATCCGGTTTATATTGTTTATTTTAAAGAAGGGAAAGACGGAACATTCCGGAGAGTAAGAAGAGAAAGCGTGCTGGTTGAAAAAGATCCGGCCGTTTACGGAGCGGAAGTCAAAATACTGCATCCCAAAGGACTTACATTTGAAGGCGGATGGTTTACAACAGGAGCCACCGCAGAGGAATGCGAGCAGGGCGAGCGTTATCCCATCAGTTCGGGGCAGGCGCGGTCGGACGGGGAACAGGTATTCCGCAACATCAGTTCTTATCTGTACCTGTATATGAAAAGAGACTCTTTTTCCCTGAACTATATGGATGTAAACAGTGAGGGGGAAAATGTAATATTACGGACGGAGAGGGTGACTTATAAGGATGAAAGCGCCCTGGATTACCGTCCGGAAGCGGACGGCGGACAGGTTTTTAAAGGCTGGTATTTCAGCCCGGCGCCGTCAGAGCAGTCCGAACCTGTCGAAAAGCTTATAATGCCGGCGGAAGATATAAATGTATATGCGGGATGGGATGCGGCGGTAAAGTCAGTGAAGTTTGCCGCCGGCACGGATACGGCGGATCCGCCGGAGCAGAACATAAAAGCAGGCGGCTGTGCGGCGGAACCGCAGGCGCCGGTAAAGGCGGGATATGTATTTCTCGGCTGGTTCAGGGAGCCGGGCGGAAACGACAGCAGGCTGGCATGGGACTTCAGGGAGCCCGTGGAAGAAGACGTGACGCTGTATGCAGGCTGGCGGTCCGCGGAGAATGTTACATATACCGTGCGCCATGTGGTGAAAGGAGCAGAAGAAGCGTTCCGGACAGAGGAAGGATGCGGAAGAGCGGGTGATATTATATATGTCCGTCCGCTACTACCCGGGGATGAAGAGTATCCGGCCGGAGAAAATTTTATGAGTATGGAAGAAGGGCGGAAAATTGTGCTGAATCAGGAAGCGGACAAAAATGAAGTCCTTTTCCTGTACGAAAGAACTGATGCTTCGGATTCGAATGACAGCGCAGGTACGGTTCAGGGGGAACCGACTGAGAGCCCGGAAAAGAATCCGGAAACACTTCCGGGCGGAGCGCTCGAAGATGCGCAGGAAAACGAAAAAGACAAAGCTGCGCCGGAAACAGGCGATAAGAATCATGGTTTGGAAAAACTGCTGTGCGCAGCTGCGATCGGCGCTTTGTCTGCGGCATGGATTCTGAGCCGGAGAACTGTGTGGAAGAAGAGGAAGAGTATGAAGAATATGGAAGAATAATGTTTCTCCGGTTCTGTTTTTGATTATGAGTGTAAAAAAACCGAAAACGAAACAAAACAAAACTAGACAAAAGAAAAACGAAATGATATTATAAAAATAACAAAGCAAAACACAAATAATCAAAAGAAAACAGGAGGTAAACGAAATGAAAATTGCAATTGGATGTGATCCGAATGCCCGGGAAGCCAAGGAAGAGGTTATGAAGTATATTGAGCAGAAAGGGTATGGCGATGTAACGGATTTTGGAAGCGACGATCCGATTTATGCCAATGTAGCGATCCGGGTGGGCGAAGCGGTTGCTTCTAAAGAATATGACCGGGGAATCCTGATCTGCGGTACAGGGATTGGGGTCTCTATTGCGGCGAACAAAGTAAAAGGAGCGTATGCGGCGCTTG
>CALWKB010000109.1 GCA_944381125.1 uncultured Mediterraneibacter sp.
TCCGGAGTGCCTCTGGGTACCGTGCAGAAGGTGCTTGGCGGAATTACCACAACGCCCAGATATGAGACGCTGATGGCTCTGGAGCAGGTGCTGGGAGAGAGCGAAGGAATGTTTCTGAGGGAACCGAAGAGCGCTTATCTGACAAAAAGCCAGGGCGACTACACGCTGGATGATTATTATCTGATTCCGGATGATATGCGGGTGGAACTGATTGACGGAGTGATCTATGATATGACGGCCCCTACGTCAGCCCACCAGCTGATTGCTGGATTTATTCATGGGAAATTTTTATCATATATTCTGGAGAAAAAGGGAGAATGTCTTCCTATGATCTCGCCTCTGGATGTCCAGTTGGACTGCGATAATAAGACTATGGTGCAGCCGGATGTGATTATCGTGTGCGACAGAGATAAGATCATCAACCGCTGTGTTTATGGGGCGCCCGACTTTGTTATTGAGGTGCTTTCAAAGTCAACGAAAAAGAAAGATTCTGTCATTAAGCTTCAGAAATATATGAACGCGGGAGTGAGAGAGTACTGGATGATTGATCCGGAACGGAAGACAGTTGTAGTGTATGATTTTGAAAATGAAGAATATCCGGTTATATATGGATTTGACGCAGAGGTTCCCGTCAGAATATGGAACGGAGAATGTCAGATCAGTTTCCCGGAATTATACGAACATATCCGTTTCCTGTATGAACGCGGAAAATAAGAACTGCCGGTTATATATCAGAAATGGGGAAGAGTGAGAAAATGAGAAGACAAAAAAGGACAGAAGAGAAGCACGGCGGAAAATACACTGCCGGACGGGCGGCGGCAGCCATTCTGGCAGCGTTTCTGCTTACCGCATGCGGCTGCGCCGATGGTTCGCGGACGGAGGAACCGGACGCACGGGAAGAAACCTTCGATTCCGTCGGGGAAGTGCCGGAATACAGCGGCGAGCCATATGTGGAGATCAATGATAATCAGCCGGAGTTTGAGGAACAGGAACTGGTTGAGGTTTCTTATGAAGAATACAGTGATCTGGATGAGCTGGGACGCTGCGGGGAAGCGGAAGCATGTATCGGGGAAGACCTGATGCCGACAGAAGACAGAGAGCCCATCGGAGAGGTTAAACCCACCGGATGGGAGAATAAGCCATACGATAATGTGGACGGGGGATATCTGTATAACAGATGCCATCTGATCGGGTTTCAGCTCTCCGGAGAAAACGCGAATGAAGAGAATCTGATTACCGGGACGAGATATATGAACACAGAAGGCATGCTTCCTTTTGAGAATATGGTGGCGGATTATGTGCGCGAGACTGATAATCATGTCATGTACAGAGTGACGCCTGTCTTTGAAGGCGACGATCTGGTAGCGTCCGGGGTCCAGATGGAAGCGAAATCTGTGGAGGACGACGGAAAGGGCGTTTGTTTTAATGTATACGTGTATAATGTTCAGCCGGAGATTACCATTGACTACTCCACGGGAGACAACTGGTTTTCCGGAGACGCCGGAAAGAACAGCGGAAATGAGAGCGGGACGTCGGCGGAACAGACATATATACTGAATACAAATACGCGAAAGTTCCATGATCCGGACTGTCAGGGAGTGGAAGATATAAAGGAAAAGAACCGGAAAGAGTACTCGGGAAGCAGGGAGGAACTGCTCGGGGAAGGGTACGAGCCGTGCGGAAGATGCAGGCCGTAGCAGTAAAATCTTTTGTGAAAGGTCGGAACAGTTATGTCAGAGCGTTTCTTTTATGAACAGATGGTCAATATTATCTGCTCGCCGATATACGTATATGACGCGGAGGGAAATCTGCTTGACAGGGCGGGCAGCGACGCCGTGCAGTGGTGGGAATGGATCGGATACGGCGCGGATGAAGCAAAGGAAAAACTTCTTGAAAAAAAAGATTATCCGGTCATATTTACGAAAAAAGAGGGCTGCGTGGCGGCGGTTCTGTACGGTGAAGCCGCCGGGAAAATACTGGTCGCGGGGCCTGCGGTAATCGGGCCGCTTGCGGACAGAGAAAAAAAGAAAATCATATTTGAAAAAAGGCCGGAAACGCCTGCGGTCTGCCCTTTTGACGCATTTGTATCCGGCTGCCTTCTGATGTACCGGGAGCTTACGGGAAAAGAACTGTCCGCAGGCGAATTGTGGGAAAAGAACAGTAAAAATTACGGAAAAATACAGATGATCAGAAAAAGGCTGTCTGAGGATATGTTTTACCGGCAGGAAAATTACGGCAGGCATAATCCGAGAGAACAGGAGCTCAGAGAGCTGGAAAGCATAACAAACGGAGACAAGGAGGCCCTGCGGGAAAGCATTTCCGAAACATACGAGGGCGCTATCGGCATACTGGCGAAAGAACCGGTCAGACATTTTAAAAATGTTGCGATAGGAAATATCACGCTTGCGTCGCGGGCGGCCATAAACGGCGGACTGAGCGTGGAGAATTCATTTTCCATGGCGGACAGCATGATACAGCAGGTGGAGGAGATAAACAGCATACCGGAGCTTGAAGCCTTCAAAAGGGAGTGCCAGTATCTGTACGCCGAAGCTGTGCAGGATGAGCGGGAGAGGGGAAAGGCGGACGAAGAGAAAAACCCCCTTGTAAGAAAAGTGAAAGACTACATTTTCAGTCATCTGCACGACCGGATTAAAGTGTCGGATATGGCGGAAGAACTTCAGGTGAATCCGAATTATCTTTCATCCGTATTCAATAAGAGTGAGAATATGACGATAAAAAAATATATTCTCTATGAAAAAATACGCAGAAGCCAGAATCTTCTTAAATATTCGGACTACAATATACAGGAGATCGCCTTTTATCTCGGCTTCAGTTCACAGAGCCATTTTACAAGAAGATTTCAGGAGATTACCGGCATGAGTCCGAATGAATACCGCAAAAATTACGGTTACGGAGAAAAGTGGAAATAATGTGAGAAAAATGAAAAACAGCTGAGAAATGTGATATATCTTAGCTGTTTTTCCATATATAATTTAGAATTAGTACATAATGTCCGGGAGTATACCCGGCATGACATGTACAGATTACAAAAAGGAGGGATTATGATGAAGGTAATCAGAAAGTGCATCGCGGCGGCAGCAGCAGCGGCACTTGCCCTGACGTCAGTTCCGGCGTCTCCCGCGGCGTCTGTTCAGGCGGCGGCTGACGTGGACCAGACAATCCGGCTTGAACCGTGGAACGCGTCTACGTTCAACGACACCAACGGCGACGGACTGGGCGAGTTCGAAGGCTGGGGAACGTCCCTGTGCTGGTGGGCCAACAGGATCGGCTACAGCGAGCAGCTGACGAGTGAAGCGGCAAGACTGTTCTTCAGCGACGAAGGACTGGACATGAATATCGGCCGCTACAATGTGGGCGGCGGCGATGCTCCTCATGAGGTTGCGGAAGTGACGGTAAATGAAAACGCGCAGTTCTATGACCTCGAGACGGAAGGACGGACGCCTGAGTATGCCGGAACAAGCATGTCGGTGGGAACGAACACCGGCATGAACAGCGTGCAGTTCTCTGCATCGGATGCAGATTTCGGCTTTACGAAAGGGACAAATGTCGGCTCATTCAAGTCTATCGGCTGGATCAACGAGCTGGGAGCCGAGCCCGGACAGGGAGACAATCTGCACTACACGGTAAACGTAGAGGAGGCGGGAACCTATACGGTAAAACTGCTTCTCACGCTGACCGGCTCCAATGAGAGAGCTGCGGCAATCCGTGTAAACGGCACAGATGATTATGTTGTTGACGCGGATACGGTCAATGCAAATGTGATCGCGAAAGGAAACAACAATAATCTTTTCTCGGTTCCGATCAGCGGCGTTGAACTGAAAGCCGGAGAGAACACCATCGACATCGGCGGATCAGGCGACTGGATGCTTGATTTTGTGAAGATGGCGATCATTAAATCCGGTGAAGAAGGCGTAGTTCCGGAAGAAGATGAGTTTGCCCACACAGAGCATATCATCCGTTCCGACGGAGGCGTGCCGGGATCCTGTGTGGACGTGACAAAGATGGATCCGGATAAGGACGAAAGCTACTATATTAATGAGCTGGGGTTTGACCAGGCTGACGCAGAGTGCGGCTATGCATGGAACTATGACTGGGATGCTGACATCAACCAGATCAACATGCTGAAAGCGGCGGCGGCTGCCAGCGGCGAGGACTTCATTGCGGAGGCATTTTCCAACTCACCGCCGTACTTTATGACGGTCAGCGGCTGTTCCTCAGGTCATACAGACTCCAATCAGGACAACCTGCGTTCCGATTCCTATACGGCGTTCGCAAAGTATATGGCGGATGTGATCGAACACTGGGAGAGCGAAGGCGTGATCGACTTCCAGAGTACGGATCCGATGAACGAGCCCTACACCAATTACTGGGGCGCGTACAGCAACAAGCAGGAAGGCTGCCACTTTGATCAGGGCGAATCACAGTCCAGGATCCTTGTGGAGCTGAACAAAGAGCTTGAGTCAAGAGGAATCGACATTATCAT
>CALWKB010000110.1 GCA_944381125.1 uncultured Mediterraneibacter sp.
GCAGGCTGAGCACGAATGCTGCTGTCAGAATAAAAGCCAGGGCTTTATTTAAAAAGTTTTTCACTTATGCTTAACCTCCGTATGTTAAAATACCCCCCTTTGGCTTTTTCTATTATAGACACAACCGACTCCGGTTTCAAGAATTTTGGTTATATCCTTTCATACATAAGAAATCGAAAAAACGACAGCCGGACCATCTCAGCCCTGCTGCCGTTTCTCCTGTGTTTTCGTTATCTGTTACGCCGTTTTCCCCGGCGCCTTTTATCAGACTGTTACTTGCACAGCTGATCCGCTGTTACGCCATAACCGGCTTCAGCGCTTCCGCAAGCTTGTCTTTCTCCGCCTGCGCCTCTGTAAGATCTTTGCCAAGCGTTGTGTAATAGATCTTGATCTTCGGCTCTGTTCCGGACGGACGAACGATAACAGTCTCGTTGTTCTCCAGCTTGTAAATCAGTACGTTTGCCGCCGGAAGGCCTGTCTCCTCCGGTTTTGTATAATCTGTTACGCTTACTACTTTGTATCCGGCAATCTCCGTCAGCGGGTTGTCGCGAAGCCCCTGCATGATTCCCGCCATCTTGTCCATTCCGCTTAATCCCGGGAATTCGAAGCTGTCAACCTTATTGAGATAGCGCCCGTACTGAGCGTAGATTTCTTCCATTCTCTGCTTCAGCGAGCTGCCGATGCTTCTGTAGTAAGCAGCCATCTCGCAGATCAGCATGGAACCGATAACCGCGTCTTTATCGCGCACGTACGGCCCTGCCAGATATCCGTAGCTCTCTTCAAATCCGAAGATAAAGCGGTCCACTTCTCCCGCCTCTTCCAGCTGCGCGATCTGGTCGCCGATCCACTTGAATCCCGTCAGGACGCTGCGCAGTTCTACTCCGTAATGCTCCGCCACGGCGTCGGCCAGCGGCGTGGATACAATTGATTTTACCGCTACGGCTTTCTCCGGCATCGTTCCCTTCTCAATCCGGCCCGCGCAGATATAATCAAGAAGAAGTACGCCCACTTCATTTCCGCTTACCAGTTCATAGGAGCCGTCCGGACACTTCATGGCGATGCCTACGCGGTCCGCATCCGGGTCTGTCGCGAGCATCAGGTCCGCGCCCGTCTCTTTCGCCAGGTTGAGCCCCTGCTCAAGAGCCGCGAAGATCTCGGGATTCGGATAGCTGCATGTGGTAAAATAGCCGTTCGGATACTCCTGATCCGGAACGATGGTAATGTCTGTAATGCCAATGTCTTTTAATACCTGTGTCACCGGCACGAGTCCGGAACCGTTCAGCGGGCTGTATACCAGCTTCAGGCCTGCTGTTTTGCAAAGGCCCGGGCGGACCTGTCTTGACTCGATAGCGTCATAGAGCGCTTTCTTGCAGTCGTCTCCGACAAAACGGATCAGGCCTGCTTCCACGCCTTCTGCGAATGACATATATTTTGCGCCCGTGAGAATATCCGTCTTCTGGATCTCTTCGTAAACGATTGCCGCCGCGTCGTCCGTCATCTGGCATCCGTCCGGTCCGTAAGCTTTATATCCATTGTATTTCGCAGGGTTGTGGGAAGCAGTCACCATAACGCCCGCATTGCAGTTGTAGTAGCGTGTTGCAAATGAAAGAGCCGGCACCGGCATCAGCGCGTCATAAATTCTTACTTTAATGCCGTTCGCCGCCAGAACGCCCGCGGCATTTTTGGCAAATACATCACTCTTAATACGGCTGTCGTAGCTGATGGCCACGGTCTGGCTGCCGCCCTGTGTCTTTACCCAGTTCGCAAGCCCCTGTGTAGCCTGACGCACCACGTAAATATTCATACGGTTTGTGCCTGCTCCGAGTACGCCTCGTAAGCCTGCTGTTCCGAACTTCAGAGCTACCGCAAAGCGTTCTTTGATTTCTTCGTCGTTTCCTTCAATTTTCGTTAATTCCGGCTTAAGATCCGGATCTTCCAGATCAGCTTCCATCCAGCGCTTATACTCTTCCTGATACATTTTTACCACTCCTATTATTTTCTTAATAATTTTTTTGTGAAAATATCACAACACTTATAAACACTATACCATGTTTACGGACGGACGGCAATCATTCTTGCCGACTATTTTTCTCCCTCTGTTTTCTCTTTTTTCTGCGGCGGCCCTTTTTCAGAAAGACAAAACCGCGCGTCCGGACATTCGGAATAAACTGCCGCATATTTGCCTGAAAAGGCTGAATTATCACTTGTTTTTTCTCCTGGTTTTGTCTACTCTATTAGTAAGACCTGAAATCATTTATTTCGGATTAATTGTGGGGGATTGATCGTTATGAACAGCAGGAAAAAAGAACAGATCAGATACCATATTTACGAAATACTTGACGTGAGAAGCGAACCGGATCCGGCGGCGCGCGTATATGATTTCGTATATCTGATTACAATCATCCTGAATCTGGCCGTCAGCGTTCTTTATACATATGAAAAATACCGGATGCGGTACGGCAGTCTGCTTCTTGTCCTGGAAAATATTACTGTAGCCATGTTCTGCCTGGACTACCTGCTCCGGGTATGGACGGCAAAATATGCCCATCCGGAATCCGGCAGCCTGAAAGCCGTCCGGAAATATATTCTGTCCTTTATCGGAATCGTGGATATGCTTTCCTTTCTGCCCTATTATCTGCCGATCTTCTTCCCGTCCGGAGCGGTCGCTTTCCGGATGCTGAGGATCATGAGGGTATTCCGGCTGTTCCGGATCAATTCCTACTATGATTCCTTCAAACTGATCACAGAAGTCCTGAACAGCAAGAGACAGCAGCTCTTCTCTTCCGTATTTACCATACTGATTCTTATGGCAGCGTCCAGCCTGTGCATGTACAGCCTGGAACACGACGCGCAGCCGGAAGTGTTTACCAATGCATTTTCCGGCATCTGGTGGGCGGCGTCCACTCTGCTCACTGTCGGATACGGAGATATCTATCCCATAACCACTCTCGGAAAGCTGTTCGGTATCTTTATCACTTTCCTGGGCGTGGGCATGGTGGCGATCCCTACCGGTATTATATCCGCGGGATTTGTGGATCAGTATTCCCGCATCAAACGGATGGCGGAATACGGCCGGGAGGAAGACGTTCATTTTATTAAAATTCATCTCACATCCCGGGATCCATGGATCAACAAAAGCATCGCTCAGCTTCACCTGCCTGAACGGGTTATTGTCGCCGTAGTGCAGCGAAACCACCGGATACTGGTCCCCCGTGGAAATCTTGTTCTCAAAGAAGACGATGTTATGGTTCTGGCGGCGGAATCTTTCCAGGATAAAGATCATATCCGGCTCAAAGAAATTATCCTGCAGAAAAACAATCCCTGGAACGGGCACCGCATACGGGATCTGGACATCTCCAGACATTCCGTCATCGTCCTTGTAAAACGAAAGGACAAGATCATGATACCGAATGGAAACCTGGTTCTCAGAGAAGGCGATATGGTAATCCTGTATACAGAGATGCGGATCGCGGATGGAACGGAGATTGAGATATAAGCCTTTTAAAAATACCGCCACCCGGTCAAGAGTGGCGGTACGTTTATTTATTCAGGAAATCGGCGGGAAGGATGGCTGGCACCACCGAACCGACGAAGTCCTTGATGTTGCGGGTAAGGATGCAGCTGGCCCCGGTCCGCTCGGCCACGGCATCCACCACCGCATCTTCAAAGTCCGGCATGGTCCGCATAAGAGCAGTGTGTATATCCACGCCCTGTACATCGGCAAAGCTCACGATCTGGGCGAGCTGTTCAATCTTTTCCCTGGCCTGTTGTGCAGAGCCGAGGGCCTTGCGCAGCATATAGAAAATGTCGGTGGCGGCGGATGCGGAGATCAGGCACTCAGCATCGCCCTCAATGGCTTTACGCAGCGCCCGGTAAGAATCTGTGAAGAAGGGCTCCCGCTTTTGCAGAATATCCAAGATTACGTTTGTGTCGATTAGGATTCTCATTGTCTAGCCAGCCGCTCCTCTCGTATGATTTTCTCATCCATGGCGGAGTCTGCAGGGGCAATCCCCACGAGGCTGTCCAGAACCGCCAGCTTATTGACGGTGGGGCTGGTGAGCCGGGCGATGTTCTTACCATTCTTGGTAATGAATATGTCCTGCTTCATGGCCATTTCCAGATATTTTCCGAGATTGGCCTTAAACTCGGTTGCAGTTACGATCATAGCACGCGCCTCCTTCTTGGTATATAGTATGTTCTTCTTCATCTTCATTATGCGCGAACCGTACGAAATTGTCAAGAAATCGTACGGTATATTTTGTTCGATATTTAGACAGGTAGGAGACATTGGAACCTTTGCAATTCGCACGACGCACAGCAGACAAAAGGACAGCATTTTTGTGCTGTCCTTTTTAATAACCGATAAATTTCTTCGGCCGTTTCAATATTTTTTTATCTGGACTGACGTCCTCTTCTCCTGACAACAGCAGCTGCCGCTCCCGCAGCGCCCGCAAAGATCAGCACCGCACTCCACAGTGCTATGTTTGTATGATCTCCCGTATCTACGGAATCAGCCGCTGTCTGTCCGACAGAATTCTGACCGCCGCTGCCGCCGGATTCTCCGGTCTCATTCTCTCCCGG
>CALWKB010000111.1 GCA_944381125.1 uncultured Mediterraneibacter sp.
GCTTGATCTTCTCTTTATCAACGGTCATGAAGCTGGTATACAGGTTCATGATGCTGCCGAATATGGCCACGGACATGCCGGCCACGATGATGGTGGCCGGCGCGGCGCCCAGCCATACGATGAGGAGGGGCGCAAGCGCAGATTTCGGCAGGCTGTTCAGAACGACCAGGTAGGGTTCCAGGATCTCCGAGAGGCTCCGGCGGCACCAGAGCAGCACGGCGGCAAGGATCCCGATGGCCGTCACCAGCAGGAAACTTGCGATAGTTTCATACAGTGTGACGCCGGTGTGGAGGAAAATGGATCGGTCGGCCACCATATCCCGCAGGCACAGGAAGATCCGTGAGGGACTGCAGAAGATGAAAGAGTCAATGATGCCCCGGTCCGCACATATCTCCCAGAGCAACAGAAATAGGATCAGGATGAGGATCCGAACAGCCTGCACGGTGATGCGGTGGCGGCGGAGTCTCCTGACAAAGCGTTCCTGCCCGGTGGAAGCGGGATCAGGATTTATCTGCCGGTTTCGGTCCCGGTTCAGTCTGTTCATCACGGTTCAGCTCCTTCCATATTTCATTAAAATAGGTTTTGAATTCGGGTGCATTTCTCCGGGCCAGCGGCGTATCATCCGCCAGGTCGAATGTGACCGGGATGATGCGGGCAATCCTGGCCGGGCGCCGGGTGAGGATGATGACCCGGTCCGCCAGGCTGACGGCCTCGGAGAGGTCATGAGTGACCAGGAGGGCGGTTTTGCCGGATCGGCGGATGATCTGGCCGATGTCGTCGCTGACGGTGAGCCGGGTCTGGTAGTCCAGGGCGGAGAAGGGCTCGTCGAGGAGCAGAAGCTCCGGCTCCATGAGCAGGGTGCGGATGAGGGCGGCCCGCTGGCGCATGCCCCCGGACAGTTCGGAAGGCCTGGAGCGGGCGAACTGTTTCAGCCCGTACTGCTCGAGCATGGCCTTCGCATGCCGCTTCGTCTCCGGCGTGAGCCGGCGGCTGATCTCCGCGCCCAGCAGAATATTCCGCCAGATGCTCCGCCACTCGAAGAGGTGGTCGTGCTGCAGCATGTAGCCGATCCGCTCGGAATTCTCGGTCAGCGGCTGCCCGTTCAGGAGCATTTCGCCGCTTTCCGGCTGAAGGAGGCCGTCGATCAGGGACAGAAGCGTGGACTTGCCGCAGCCGGAGGGACCGACCACAGCTGTGAACCCGCCAGGGAGAAGAGAAAATGAGATGTCTGAAAGTGCCGGAGTCTCTCCCTCGGATGTGTGATAGGTATAGTTAATATTTTTCAGTTCAAGCAGAGGTTTCATTGTTTTTCTCCCATCTGAAAGTATATATAGTTAGTGTATGATAAAGAAAGTGTACGGTTCCGGGACACGACAAAGAAAATAAGGGACTCTTTCTTGTACCCCGGACGGAATGGGAGTATAATATAACTGTAAAAACGTACGGAAAAATCAGCATCCCGGGGAAGCTTCAGGATATGCGGGCCCGGGAAGAGCGGCAGAAGGGAGGAATGGGTATGCCGGGATACAAAATTATTACTATCGGACGTCAGTTCGGAAGCGGAGGGCATGAGATCGGACAGATGCTGGCGGACAGGCTGGAAATTCCGCTGTATGACCACAGACTTGTAAGCATGGCGGCGGAAGCGCTTAACCTCAGAGAAGATACTGTCAGAAAAGTAGACGAATCCGGGTTAAAGATGTTCCTGACAAATTATTCTGTAGGCCCTGCGAGTTATATGGATTTTGTGAATGCAACCTCATATATGCAGTCGCTGAATGATAACGTATACAGGCAGCAGGCAGAAATTATAAAGACACTGGCGGGAGAAGGCCCCTGCGTAATTATCGGCCGCTGCGCGGATTATGTGCTGCGGGATTTCCCGGGATGCATCAATGTATTTATCTGCGCGGATAAGGAAGACCGTATCAAAAGGATAGCGCAGAGGTATGATCTGACAGAACGCAAGGCGGCGGAAAAAATCCGGAAAACCGACAGAGAGAGACGTTATTATTATGAACTTCATACAGGGCTTGAATGGGGGAGCATAGAATCCCATCAGGCGCTGCTTAATGTGAGTCTTCTTGGCCGGGACAATACGGTCAGATTACTGGAAATGATGTACCGCGCATGAAAAACAGACGGCTGAAATTTTCAGAAGAAAACAGCACCCGCGGAGGGGTGCTGTTTTCTGTGAGGGGGGGGAGATAGTTGTGTTATCAACTATCTTTTTACATTATAATTGAAAATTATGTTAAAAAAATGTATTTTTTGTTAATGATAAAGCTGTTTTTGCAGAGAATTATCCGCCGGGTATAATAACCTGTGAGAATGTGATATACTGTGTCTGAAAAAATCGGGGAGAGAACAAGATGAATATACAGAAAATAAATTATCAGAAGGAATTAGAAAAAATACTGAACCGTCTGGAAAACGAAAAAAGAACTCCTGCGCTTCTGCTGCACAGCTGCTGCGCTCCATGCAGCAGTTATGTACTGGAATATCTTTCTTCGTATTTCCAAATTACTGTATTTTATTACAATCCGAATATTTATCCCGAAGAGGAATATGAAAAAAGGATATTGGAGCAGCAGAAGCTGATACAGGATATGGATCTGGCCCGTCCGGTTTCTTTTCTTGCGGGAAAATATGACAGAGACAGGTTTTATAAAGCGTCTGCCGGACTGGAACATGTAAAGGAGGGCGGGACAAGATGTATGAAGTGTTATGAACTCCGGCTTGCCGAAACAGCCCGGACAGCGAAGGAGAACGGATTTGATTTTTTTACTACTACTTTAAGTATAAGCCCGATGAAAAATGCTCAGAAGCTCAATGAAATCGGTCTGGCAACAGGAGAAAGATATGGAGTCGAATATCTTGTTTCTGATTTTAAAAAGAAGGACGGATATAAACGTTCCATAGCGCTTTCAGAGAAGTACGGTCTTTACAGGCAGGATTACTGCGGATGCGAATTTTCTCTGGCGCAGCGGAGAGAAAAAGAAGCAGAACAGCCGCGGCCGGAGAAAAAAGGCGGCTGCGTTTCAAGTTTGGAGTAGACATATAACGCTTTACTGTGTTAAACTAAGTGGAAAATGCAGAACAGGGAAACATCCTGCGCTGTATTTTCATTTATGAAACAGAAAAGAGGAAGAAAAATGGCACAGTTATGGGGCGGACGTTTCACTAAGGAAACGGACAAACTGGTATATGATTTCAACGCTTCCATCTCTTTTGACCGGAGATTCTGGGAACAGGATATCCGCGGAAGCATCGCGCATGTGACCATGCTGGCAAAGCAGGGCATCCTGACGGAGGAAGAGAAGGGGCAGATCATAAAGGGTCTTGAGGGGATCCGCGCGGACGTGGAGAACGGGACGCTTGAGATCACAGAAGAATACGAAGACATCCACAGCTTTGTGGAGGCCAATCTGATCGACCGCATCGGTGACGCGGGCAAGAAGCTGCACACCGGGCGCAGCCGGAACGACCAGGTGGCGCTGGACATGAAGCTTTATACGAGAGATGAGATCGTGGAGCTGGACGGGCTTCTGAAGGAGCTGCTGGAAGTGCTCCTTGGGCTGATGAAGGACAATCGCGAGACATTTATGCCGGGATTCACCCATCTCCAGAAAGCGCAACCGATCACGCTGGCCCACCACATGGGCGCATATTTCGAGATGTTTAAGCGTGACCGCTCCCGCATGAAAGATATTTACAGGAGAATGAATCTTTGCCCGCTGGGCTCCGGCGCGCTGGCAGGGACCACCTATCCGCTGGACCGTGAGTATACGGCAGAGCTGCTTGATTTTGACGGACCGACGCTCAACAGCATGGATTCCGTGTCCGACCGGGATTACCTGATCGAACTTCTGTCGGCCATGTCCACGGTGATGATGCACCTGAGCCGGTTCTCCGAGGAAGTAATCATCTGGAATACAAATGAGTATAAATTCGTGGAGATCGATGATGCCTACAGTACGGGCAGCAGCATCATGCCGCAGAAGAAGAACCCGGATATCGCGGAACTGGTGCGGGGCAAGACGGGGCGCGTCTACGGGGCGCTCATGTCCATGCTGACCACGATGAAAGGACTGCCCCTTGCATATAATAAGGATATGCAGGAGGATAAGGAGTTTGTATTCGATGCCATCGACACCACGAAGGGATGTCTGGCGCTCTTCACGGGCATGTTGAAGACCATGAAGTTCAATGCGCCGCGCATGGAGGAGAGCGCGAAGCACGGATTTACCAA
>CALWKB010000112.1 GCA_944381125.1 uncultured Mediterraneibacter sp.
TGAAAAGAAACTCAATGATCGGACTCAGAACCAAATGGAGTATGAAAAATGAAGTAACCTGGGAAAAAAGCCAGAAATTCGGCGGAATAAGTTTTGTTGTATCCGGCGCATGCATAATCGCGGCTGGCCTTCTCACAGAAGGGCGGATGTGCATGGCGTGGTCGCTTGGAATTCTGGCTGCTGATGCAATCATAGATATTATTTATACCCGGATTGCGGCTTACAAATACAGATGAATTCAAATTCCAGAATGTACAGTCTGCGGGCGGCATAGGATGTAGAAACCTCAAAGGCAGGTGCGTGTGTGGGAGATTTGATAAAGGAGAGGGGAAGATATCTGAAATATCAGATGCAGGCACTGGCTTTTCTGTGTGTTCTGGTCTTTTTTCCTCTGCGCGCGGCGGATAACGGAAAGGTTCCGGAAGATACGGGGAAAGGAAGCGGATTACAGAGTCTGGAAACCGGTGGAATGGAAGCGGGGGAGACAGAAGCTGATACTGACCGGCCGGGACCGGCGGTTGCCATAACATTTGACGACGGTCCGGACGCCGCCAGTACTCCCGTCCTTCTTGACGGACTGAAAGAACGTGGCGTGAAGGCCACTTTTTTTGTAATCGGACAAAACATTGAAAAAGACGGGAACCGTGATATAATCAGACGGATGTATCAGGAAGGACATCAGATCGGAAATCATACTTACAGCCATGTAAATCTGGCGCGGATGAGCCGTGAGGAAGCTCATGAGGAGCTGGATATGACAGATGTGCTTATCCGGGATATTACGGGAAAAGAAACAGAATTTGTACGGCCGCCTTTTGGCGCGCTCCCGGATGATATGGAGGAAGAACCGGATAAACTTTATGTGAAATGGACGGTGGATTCCCTGGACTGGACAACGAAAAACGCGGATGAAATTGTTCAGAGAGTAGTGACGGAAACGGAAGAAAATGATATTATTCTTCTGCATGACTGCTATGGCAGTTCGGTGGAAGCGGCTTTGCGTATTATTGATCTTCTGAAAGCGCAGGGATACGAGTTTGTTACGATAGACCGGATTCTGCTGGACTGACAGAAAAGACGGAAGAATAAGGCGCAAAAAAGGGAAGGTGCGTCAGAAAGGACGGGGAATATGCTGCATCAATATGCAAGAACAGAAATGCTGCTCGGCAGCCGGGGGCTTGAAAATCTGAGACAGGCCACTGTGGCGGTATTCGGAGTTGGAGGCGTGGGGTCTCATTGTATTGAAGCGCTGGCCAGAGGAGGGATCGGAAATCTGATACTGGTAGATAACGATACAGTGTCTCTGACAAATATTAACCGCCAGTCGATAGCATACCACAGTACCGTAGGAAAATATAAGACAGAGGTAATGAAAAAAAGGATAGAAGATATTGATCCGGATATCCACGTGGAAATATGGAATACTTTCGCTCTGCCGGAAAACCTGGAGCAGTTTTTCGAAAACAGAATAGATTATATTGCGGATGCCATTGATACGGTAAGCACGAAGATTGCCCTTGCCGAACTGGCATTTCGCAGGAAGATTTCTATTATCAGCAGCATGGGTACGGGGAATAAGCTTCATCCGGAACTGTTTGAGATTGATGATATATACCGGACCAGTGTGTGCCCTCTGTGCAGAGTAATGCGCAGAGAACTGAAAAACCGGGAAATACCGGAGCTTAAAGTTGTATATTCAAAAGAAAAGCCGCTGTCAGCGGCGGACTCCGGAGAAGCGGAAAAGCGGCGGACCGGCCGGCCTGTGCCGGGAAGCGTTTCTTTTGTCCCGCCGGTGGCAGGACTTCTGATGGCGGGAGAAATAATCCGTGATTTATCCGGAGTATGCGGCTGACTTACGAATAACGATATATTTTTATCCCTGCCGCAGAATATAACAGAGTGGGAAAAGTACAGTTCAGGAGGAGATAGAATGGATTTGTTCGATTATATGAGAGAGACAGCCAAAGAGACGGAAGCGCCGCTGGCATCCCGGATGCGGCCTGTTTCTCTGGATCAGGTAGCGGGTCAGCAGCACATTATAGGAAAAGATAAACTGCTTTATCGGGCGATTAAGGCCGATAAGCTGAGTTCTGTTATTTTTTACGGACCGCCGGGCACGGGAAAGACTACGCTTGCGAAGGTTATAGCGAATACGACAAGCGCCGAATTCAGACAGATTAACGCGACCTCCGCGGGAAAGAAAGATATGGAAGAAGTGATCCGGGAGGCAAAGGAACTCAGAGGAATGTACGGCAGGAAAACCATTCTGTTTATCGATGAGATTCACCGGTTTAATAAAGGCCAGCAGGATTATCTGCTTCCGTTTGTGGAGGACGGTACAGTGATCCTGATTGGCGCCACTACCGAAAACCCGTATTTTGAAGTGAACCAGGCCCTTTTATCCAGATCCGTTATTTTCGAACTGAAGCCGCTGACAGGAGAAGAAGTGAAGGAAATTATCCGGCGGGCAATTTCAGATCCGGATAAAGGTATGGGAAGCTTTCACGCGGAAATAGATGAGGACGCGCTGGATTTTCTCGCCGATCTTTCCGGCGGCGACGCAAGAGCAGCCCTCAACGCGTTGGAACTGGGCGTACTTACTACAGAGCGTTCTTCTGACGGAGTGATTCACATTACAATGGACGTGGCGTCGGAGTGCATTCAGAAGAGAACAGTAAATTACGATAAAAGAGGAGATAATCATTATGATATTATCTCGGCTTTTATAAAAAGCATGCGCGGTTCGGATCCGGACGCAGCGGTATATTATCTGGCCAAAATGCTTTATGCGGGAGAGGATGTTAAATTTATTGCAAGACGGATTATGATCTGCGCGTCGGAAGATGTGGGGAACGCGGATCCGATGGCTCTGACGGTAGCGGTGTCGGCGGCACAGGCAGTGGAAAGAATCGGAATGCCGGAGTCGGCGATTATTCTTTCGCAGGCTGTGACTTATGTCGCATGCGCGCCGAAAAGCAATTCGGCGGTAAACGCGGTTTCCGCCGCTTCGCAGGCCGTGCGGCAATATCACGCGACGGTTCCGGCGCATCTGCGGGACGCCCACTATAAAGGGGCAAAAAATCTGGGGCACGGGACAGGATATAAATACGCCCACGATTATCCGGGGCATTATGTCAGCCAGCAGTATCTGCCGGATGAAATAAAAGACGCCAGGTTCTATGAACCCGGCGATCTCGGATATGAAAAACAGATAAAAGAATATCTAAAGAAGCTTCGAGAGCAGTAGAGCATATATTTCCTGGCTCTGCCGGTTCCAGCTGCCGGCAATTGCCTCGGCTTCTTTTTCAGTGGGGACAGTAAGTTTCAGGTCGATCAGGCTGTAACCGTTTTCCACAATCTGACAGCGGACTTCATATTCTCTGTTTGTATTCAGATAATAATCAGATTTTACCGCGGCCTCTTCCTTCAGGTCATACTGCTTTTCCCGGAGAAATTCATCAATATCTTTCTGTATGGCGGGAGAGATTTTTTTCGAAAAGAAATGGATTGTCTCAGCGCCGCTTTCCGTAAGGTGATAGAGCGTCCGGTTGTGAGTTGTCTCCACCCGGAGAAGACCGGAATCAGACAGCTCGGCGAGCGTCTCCTGAAGCCGGAAGTAGGAAGTATATCCCTTGTCAAGTATAAATTCTGAGATCTGTGAGGTGGTCAGAGGGAAATCCACCTTGTCAAGCATGTATAATACGATCAGTTTGTACAGTGTGTATGATTCAGTCATAGTACTCCTTTCCCTGCCATATGTCGTTTTCTCTGAGATATTTCTGAATATGGTTCAGCACAGTGCGTTTCGCGCCGGTCCAGACAGGTGCGATGAGAAGATCCTTCGGTCCGTCGCCGGTAAGCCGGTGAATCGAAATATCCGGCCGGAGCCGGGCGATGCATCTGCAGACCATGCGTATGTAAGCGTCCATATCCGGGATAAAGAAGGGGGCTTTTTCGTAATCCCGGGCAAGATCCGTACCTCGAAGAACATGAAGAAGCTGAAGTTTTATACCCTGTATGTCCTTATGATTCAGATAGTCAATGGTTTGAAGCATCATTTCTTCGGTTTCACCGGGAAGAAATAAGATGACATGCACGATTACCCGGATACCGGCCCTTCGAAGAGCGGCGACGGCTTTGTCAAATACTTCCAGCGGATAGCCCCGCCGTATATATTCTGCCGTGGACGGGTGAATTGTCTGAAGTCCGAGTTCCACCCACACCGGTTTTTCTCTGTTCAGTTTTTCAAGGAGAGCGATGACGTCCCCGCCGAGGCAGTCCGGACGCGTCGCTACAGAGAGAATTTTCACATCCGGATCAGAGATGGCGCGGGTGAAAATATTTTCCAGATAATCCACAGGTGCGTATGTATTTGAAAAAGCCTGAAAATAAGCGATATAAGACCGGACCGGGCGCTTCTTTGCCAGCGCGGCTTTTCCGAGAGCCAGCTGTTCTTCCACGGAAAGAGAGGCGGAGCCCGCAAAATCTCCGGAACCCTTTTCGCTGCAGAAAATGCAGCCGCCGGTGCCGCAGCGGCCGTCGCGGTTCGGACAGGTCATGCCGCCGTTCAAAGAAATCTTATATATCTTTTCTCCAAACTGCTGTTTGAGTTCATAATCGAGGGAACGGTATCTCCGGCCGTCCCACCGCCTTGTTTCTTTCATCAGAAGAAAATCCTCCTTTGACATGCACTATAATAACACTCCGGCCCAAACTTGACAAGAGCGGGACAGCCCGGTATAATCGTATGTATTGTACAGAAGATTTTCAACTCCTGTGCCTTCGGCGGGCATGTGCAGTGCCAGATTTCGATTAACGTCAGTTCAGACGTACATCCCAGGAAGATTCGAGAGAAAAATTAATGACTCGCCTGCGGGTCTTGGCGCACAGATAAACGGTGTGTATGCAGACAGGAACAGTATTATGAGTAATCATGAAAGGAAAAACAGTATGACAAGAGAAAAATATGAATCCCTTCCCCTCGCCACATTAAAAGAACTGGCAAAAGCAAGGAAAATGCGCGGTATTTCCGGCATGAAGAAAGGGGAGCTGATCGAAGCCATGCTTTCCCTTGACGAACAGGAACGTCAGAAGGCGGCAAGCGCGGAGGCGAAAGAAGAAGTAAAGGAAGAGATGAGGGAGAAAAAAGAAGAGACGGATATTGAAATGCTGGACAGCGGACACGCGGCCAACGGCATTCTTGAAGTCCTTCAGGACGGTTATGGCTTTATCCGCAGTGAGAATTATCTCCCGGGAGAAAATGACGTATATGTTTCTCCTTCACAGATCAGAAGATTCGGGCTGAAAACAGGCGATATCCTGACAGGAAATACAAGGGTTAAAACGCAGGGGGAAAAATTCAGCGCGCTTCTGTATGTATCTACAATAAACGGACTCCGTCCGGCGGAAGCCATGAAGAGAAAGAATTTTGAAGATCTTACGCCGATTTTCCCGAACAAAAGAATCCGTCTTGAGACGCCGGGAAGTTCTACGGCCATGAGGATAGTGGACCTCGTTTCGCCGATCGGAAAAGGACAAAGAGGTATGATCGTATCCCCGCCGAAGGCCGGAAAGACAACACTGCTGAAAGAAGCGGCTCTTTCGGTGCAGAGGACAGAGCCGGATATGCACCTTCTGATTCTTCTGATTGACGAGAGGCCGGAGGAGGTAACAGATATCCGGGAGGCAATCGCAGGGCCGAATGTAGAAGTAATTTATTCTACTTTCGATGAACTTCCGGAACATCACAAACGTGTATCGGAGATGGTGATTGCAAGGGCAAAGCGTTTAGTGGAGCACGGAAAAGACGTCATGATTCTGCTGGACAGCATTACAAGGCTGGCAAGAGCGTACAATCTTACCGTGCCGCCTTCAGGACGAACGCTTTCCGGAGGACTTGACCCGGCGGCGCTTTACATGCCGAAAAGATTTTTCGGCGCGGCAAGAAACATGCGCGAGGGCGGCAGCCTTACGATACTTGCGACGGCTCTTGTCGATACCGGAAGCAAAATGGACGATGTTGTTTACGAAGAATTTAAAGGAACCGGCAACATGGAGCTCATGCTGGACCGCAAACTGCAGGAGAAAAGAATGTTCCCGGCAATCGACATACCAAAATCAGGCACGAGGCGTGAAGACCTGCTGCTTTCCAAAGAAGAACAGGAAGCGGCATATATTATAAGAAGAGCGATGAACGGTATGAAAGCCGAGGAGGCTGTCGACAATCTGCTGAATATGTTTACGCATACAAAATCAAACAGCGAGCTGGTGCGCCAGGTGATCCGACAGAAGTTTATATAACCCTGTTCTCAGGACGGGGCGGCGTTTTTCGCGGACCCTGAAAGGGCGCCTTCCGCCATGGCTGAATCACTGTTCGGCGCGGAGAGAAAATTGGAAAAAACAGTTGCAAAAGAGAATATCATATGATATACTTTAAAAGCTGTTTATAGAGAAAAATAAGTATTTTAAATAGAGAGGTGAAAATCATGCGCGAAGGAATCCATCCGGAATATCATCAGGCAACAGTGACCTGCAACTGCGGAAACACATTTACAACAGGTTCTACAAAGGAGAGCATCCACGTTGAAATCTGCTCCAAATGCCATCCGTTCTACACAGGTCAGCAGAAAGCAGCTCAGGCTCGCGGCCGTGTTGACAAGTTCAACAAAAAATATGGTATTAAATAAAAATGATACGTTGCAGGCTGAGGTGAGATCATCTCAGCCTCTTTGTTGTTTATAAGACAGGAGGCGCTATGAAATCATCAAACATAGGCGGTCAGGCGGTCCTGGAAGGAATCATGATGCGTAACGGCCCGAAATATTCTGTGGCGGTGCGCAAACCGGACGGAGAGATCGCCGTGGATGTAAAAGACTATAAGAGTGTGATTCCATGGAAGACACCTTTAAAGATTCCGTTTATCCGGGGCATTTTCAATTTTATCGATTCCCTTGTACTCGGGATGCGCACGCTGACTTATTCGGCCGGTTTTCTGGATGACGAAGACGAAGAAAATCTCAGCGCGGAGGAAGCCGCGAAACGTGAAAAACAGGAAAAGATATTCATGAATCTTACGGTAGTTATTGCCATTGTTCTTGCGGTTGCGATATTTATGGTGCTTCCGTATTTCCTGAGCAGCTTCGTGGAAAAGCTCACTTCTTCGAGAGCGGCGATGACGGTATTTGAAGGCGTTATAAGAGTCGTTATATTTCTGCTCTACGTTCTTCTTATTTCACGTACGAAAGATATTAAACGTACGTTTATGTATCACGGAGCGGAGCATAAATGCATCAACTGCATCGAGCAGGGGATGGAACTGAATGTGGAAAATGTCAGGAAAAGTTCAAAGCAGCACAAAAGATGCGGGACAAGCTTTTTGTTTTTTGTTATGATTGTGAGCATTATTTTCTGCTTTTTTATTGTGGCCGAATCGCCCGTTGTCCGTGTGGTCCTGAGAATTGCGCTTTTTCCGCTGATTGCCGGTGTGTCTTATGAGATTATCCGTCTGGCGGGAAGCAGTGACAATCCGGTTGTTAATCTGCTGAGCCGTCCGGGAATGTGGGTGCAGAATATGACCACAAAAGAACCGGACGACGACATGATCGAAGTAGGCATCCGGGCAGTGGAAGAAGTGTTTGACTGGAAAACCTGGCAGAGGGAAAATCTATGACGCTTAAGGAAGCTTATACGGCCGGAAAAGAAGAACTGGAAAGAGCCGGCATTGCGGACGCGGCGCTGGACGCCTGGTATCTTCTGGAGTATATAACCGGAGTCAGCCGCACCGTGTATTTTGCGAAGCCGGACATGCAGATTGACGGCGAACAGTACGGGAAATATGAATTACTGATCAGAAAGCGGAGCGCGCGCATTCCTCTGCAGCATCTGACCGGAGAACAGGAGTTTATGGGCCTTTCTTTTAAGGTGAATGAAAATGTGCTGATTCCAAGACAGGATACGGAAACTCTTGTGGAAACGGCACTTGAAGCTCTCCGGGAGGGAAAAGTTCCGGAGACGGACGGCGGCATAAGGGTGCTCGACATGTGTACCGGCTCAGGCTGTATTCTGATCAGTGTGCTTCATTACTTCAGGAAAAAGAATCCAGTAGGACGGATACAGGGAACAGGTTCGGATCTTTCCGCCGGGGCGCTTGCGATCGCAAGGGAGAACGACGCCCGGCACCGGACGGAAGCATGTTTTATATGCGGGGACCTGTTTGAGAATATCAGCGGCAGATACGGCATGATACTTTCGAATCCGCCCTATATCCGGACCGCGGAGATTGACCGGCTGCAGGAAGAGGTAAGACTGCACGATCCGGTCCGCGCCCTGGACGGAAGAGCGGACGGGCTGTATTTTTACAGGAGAATTGTGAAAGAAAGCAGAATGTACCTGGAAAAGGGCGGTGTCCTGATATTTGAAATCGGACACGATCAGGCCGCGGATGTGACGCGGCTTATGCGGGAAGCCGGTTTTTTGGATGTCCGCGTCAGACAGGATCTGGCAGGGCTTGACCGGGTGGTTTCCGGCAGGTATGATAACGAATGGAAAGGATAGATGGAGATGTTTGACAGATTAGACGATCTGCTGATCCGGTACGAAGAGCTTATGGGAGAGCTTCAGGAGCCGGATGTGGCTAATGATCCGGAAAGATTTAAAAAACTGATGAAAGAACAGAGTGATCTGGCGCCGATTATCGAAGCCTATCAGGAATACAGAAAATGCAGACAGAACATTGAAGACAGTCTGCTCCTCCTGGAAGAAGAATCCGATGAGGAAATGAAGGAGCTGGCAAAAGAAGAATTAAGCGATTCGAAAAAACGGGTAGAGGAGCTGGAGCAGGAACTTAAAGTACTGCTTCTGCCGAAGGATCCGAACGACGATAAAAACGTAATCGTAGAGATCCGTGCAGGCGCGGGCGGCGACGAGGCGGCTCTTTTCGCCGCGGAAATATACCGCATGTACGTGCATTATGCCGACAGCCGGGGATGGAAGACAGAAATGATTTCGTTAAATGAAAACGGGATCGGCGGGTTTAAGGAATGCGTATTTATGATTTCCGGACAGGGAGCATACTCAAGACTCAAATATGAAAGCGGAGTGCACCGGGTGCAGCGGGTGCCCGAGACAGAGAGCGGCGGAAGAATTCATACTTCCACGATAACGGTCGCGATAATGCCGGAAGCCGAAGAAGTTGACGTCGTGATTGACGAAAAAGATATCCGTATTGATGTTATGCGCGCGTCGGGAAACGGAGGACAGTGCGTCAATACGACTGACTCCGCGGTACGTCTGACTCATTTCCCGACCGGAATCGTGATCTACAGCCAGACGGAAAAGTCACAGCTTCAGAATAAAGAGAAAGCTTTCCGCCTTCTCAGGTCCAAACTGTACGACCTGGAGCTGGAGAAACAGCAGGCGTCAGAAGCCGAGGCAAGAAGGAGCCAGATCGGCACCGGAGACCGGTCCGAGAAGATCAGGACATACAATTTCCCGCAGGGGCGCGTGACGGATCACAGAATAAAACTGACGCTTCATAAGCTGGATTCCGTATTAAACGGCGACCTGGACGAGATAATCGACAGCCTGATCGCAGCGGATCAGACGGCAAAACTTGCAAAGATGGAGGAATGACAATAAATGGAAGAACCATTGTTTAAGCGTCCGGAACTTGAGGACAAAGATCTGATCTCCGGATATTTTCATCTGGCGCCGTGCAGAAGCTGCGAGCGTACGTTTGTGAATGTATACCTCTGGTCCCGGCACTATAAAGTTAAATTTGCGGTGATAGAGGACGCTCTCGTATTTCGCAGCGAAGACAGGGGACTGGCGTTTTCTTATCCTGCCGGGAAGAAGGAGAACGTGCGAAAAGCCCTGGATTATCTGATGGATTACTGCGGGGAAAAAGGTGTTCCGTTCCGGCTGTACAACGTGACGCCGGATCATTTCAGCGAGCTGGACTCCTGGTATCCGGGAAGATTTGAGATAGAGTATAACAGAGATTATGCCGATTACGTATATGAGACCGAAAAACTTGCTTCTCTTGCAGGCAAGAAACTGCACGGCAAGCGGAATCATATTAATAAATTCAAGACGCTGTATCCGGACTGGTCTTACGAACCTCTCAGTGAAAGCAATGTGGAAGACTGTTTTCAGATGGCTCTTACATGGCGCAATCAGAACGGATGCGACGACGATGCGGAAAAGAACGCGGAAATGTGCGTGACGCTGAATTCGCTCCGGCTTTATAAAGAACTGGAATTAAAAGGCGGAGTGCTTAAGACCGGAGGAAGGATCGTTGCGTTCACCGTCGGAGAGCCTGTGTGCCCGGATACGTTTGTCGTACACATAGAAAAGGCGTTCCCCGACGTGGAGGGCGCGTATCCTATGATAAACCAGCAGTTCGTACAGCATGAATGCATGGATTTTCAGTATGTAAACCGGGAGGAAGATACCGGCGCCGAAGGCCTCAGGAAAGCGAAGCTTTCTTACCGGCCGGCATTCCTTGTGGAAAAAGGCACAGTATGTGAAAAGGAGAGAGTGTAATGATTTCAAAAAAAATGGAAAATATGGTGGCAAACAGTTCTGCAATCCGGGCGATGTTTGAGGAAGGCAACCGTCTGGCGCAGATATACGGCCCGGAGAATGTGTTTGATTTCAGCCTGGGCAATCCGAATGTACCGGCTCCGGAAAGTGTGAAAAATGCGATCAAAGCGCTTCTTGACGAGGAGGATCCGGTTGTGCTTCACGGCTATACAAACAGCAACGCGGGATATGAGGACGTGAGAAGCGCGGTCGCGCAGTCGCTGAACGAGAGGTTCGGCACGGATTTTGAAGCGCGTAATATTACGATGACAGTCGGGGCGGCAGGAGGACTGAACGTTATACTGAAGTCGCTTCTCAATCCCGGGGATGAGGTGATCGTATTCGCGCCGTATTTCGGCGAGTACCGCAGTTATACGAATAATTACGACGGCATTCTTGTTGAGATTTCTCCGGATACCGAGACTTTCCAGCCAAAGCTGGACGAATTTGAGACGAAGATTACTCCACGGACAAAGGCGGTTATTGTAAATACGCCGAACAATCCGACCGGTGTGGTTTACTCCGAAGATACGATCAGGAAAATGGCCGGCATCATGGAAGCAAAACAAAAAGAGTACGGCACGGATATTTATCTGATTTCCGATGAACCGTACAGAGAACTTGCCTATGACGGCGTTGAAGTACCATATCTGACAAAGTACTATGACAATACTGTTGTCGGATATTCTTACAGCAAGTCGCTTTCTCTCCCGGGAGAGAGGATCGGATATCTTGTGATCCCGGACGAGGCGGCGGACAGCGAGAAGCTGATTGCGGCGGCCAATGTGGCGACACGTATTCTCGGGTTTGTAAACGCGCCGACGCTTCAGCAGAAGGTTGTAAAGGCATGTCTCAACGAAAAGACAGATATTTCCTTCTACAACAGAAACAGGGAAACCCTGTACAACGGCCTTAAGGAACTCGGATTTGAGTGCATTAAGCCGGAGGGAGCTTTTTACCTGTTTGTAAAATCTCCGGTGGAGGATGAAAAGGCATTCTGCGCCGCGGCGAAAAAATACAATATTCTTGTAGTGCCGGGAAGCTCTTTCGGGTGCCCGGGATATGTAAGAATCGCGTACTGCGTATCATATGAGACGATAGTAAATTCTCTGCCCGGGTTCGCGAAGCTCGCAGAAGAATACAGATAAAAGAACGGAAGACGCATATTATTATTTCAGGAGGGGCAGACGATGGCAGTGAGAAGTGAATTGCTGAAAAATATCCGGCAGGCTGAGCCCTATGTACCTGGCGAACAGCCCAGGCGTAAGGTGATCAAACTGAATACAAATGAGAATCCGTATCCGCCTTCGCCTCGTGTCGCAGAGGCGCTCAGAAACGCCGATGCGGATTCGCTGCGGCTGTATCCCGATCCCGAGGCTTCCGCGCTGACAGAGTCTCTGGCGGAATATTACGGCGTGAATAAAGATCAGGTGTTTGTGGGAGTCGGTTCGGACGACGTAATCGCCCTGTGCTTCCTTACATTCTTTAATTCGGGCAAACCGGTTCTGTTTCCGGATATTACATATTCTTTTTATAAAGTATGGGCCGGCCTTTACGGGATCCCGTATGAATGTCCGAAGCTGGACGAACGGTTTAAAATTGTACGGGAGGATTATTACAGAGAAAACGGAGGAATCATCTTCCCGAATCCGAATGCTCCGACCGCGATTTATGAGGAACTGGATTTTACGGAGGATATTCTGCGGCACAACAGGGATACAATTGTTATTGTGGATGAGGCCTACATTGATTTCGCGGGGAGGTCGGCGATGGAGCTGATCGGAAAATATGACAATCTGATTGTTGTGCAGACATTTTCCAAATCACGCAGCATGGCGGGCATGCGGATCGGATATGCGGTATCAAATCCGGAGCTTATTCGATGCCTGAATAATGTGAAGTATTCTTTTAATTCTTATACGATAAATCAGCCGGCCCTTCTGTGCGGAGCGGCCGCCGTAAAGGACGAAGAATATTTCCGGGATAAAATCCGGATAATAATTGAAACAAGGGAATGGGCAAAAGAAGAGCTGAAGAGACTGGGCTTTGAATTCCCTGACGCAAAAGCGAATTTTATTTTCGCCAGACATCCGCAATACAGCGCGAAGGAACTTTTCGAGGCGCTGAAGGACCAGGGCATATACGTGCGTTACTGGGATGCGGAAAGAATCCGGGATTATCTGAGAATTACCATCGGCACGAGAAAAGAGATGGAAGTCCTTTTTGATTTTCTGAGGACTTACATTCAGGCCGACGGAAAGTAAACCTCTTTTTCCCTGCTCCCGGAGCGTTGACAGTCTCCGGCGAAATCCGTATAATGGAATCAGCAAGTGAGAAGGGAAGTATTTTATGATTTTTAAAAACAATGAAGAAAAAAGAAATACAGCCTGGAGAACAGTTATGACGGTATCTTCCGTCCTGATTGTTATTATTGCGGCGTTCTTTGTTGTAAAACTCTTCACGGGAAATCCCATGGAAGGCATATGGGTGAGCGAGGACGAAGGCATCCGGATGGATGTGCGTGGTGACGGCAGCGTGGTTATCACACAGATAAACGGCGGAGAAGACGGAGAAAAATTTATTCTGGACGGAAGCGTGGATAAAAAGAATAAGACTTTTACCGTTCAGTTAAGCAGCGAATCCGATGAAGAAAGTCCGGACAGCGCGGCCGCTTCGGAAGATGAAGAAAGCCGCGACCCGTTCGAAGGGACGTACAGCTACAGTATCGAACATGACACACTGACTCTTACAGAACGGGAATATGGAGAGCAGACAGTATTTGAGCGTGAATAAAAATGGTTTTGAGAAGAGTTCCGGACGCGGGACTCTTCTGTTGTTAAAGAACAGGAAAAGGAGAGGTACAATGTACAGGAATCAGACAAAAGAAATATCCATCGGAAACATAAAGATAGGTGGAGATAACCCGGTGGCGATCCAGTCAATGACAAATACACCTACAGAAAACGTGGAAGCGACCGTGGAACAGATCCGGCGTCTGGAGGCTGCCGGCTGCGAAATTATCCGCTGCGCGGTTCCCACGATGGAGGCGGCGGAGGCGCTTGGAGAGATAAAAAAGAGAATACATATCCCTCTTGTGGCCGATATTCATTTCGATTACCGCCTCGCCATCGCTTCGATTGAAAACAGGGCGGACAAGATCCGGATCAATCCGGGGAATATCGGTTCCGCGGACCGTGTAAAAGCAGTGGTCGACAAAGCGAAAGAATACGGCGTTCCCATCCGCGTAGGCGTAAACAGCGGTTCACTGGAAAAGCCTTTTCTGGAAAAATACGGGCGTGTTACAGCCGCGGGAATAGTTGAGAGCGCACTTGACAAAGTCCGCATGATTGAAGAGATGGGATACGACAATCTGGTCGTAAGCATCAAGTCATCGGACGTGATGATGTGTGTAGAAGCCCATGAACTGATAGCAAAACAGTGTCCCTATCCTCTCCATGTAGGCATCACGGAGGCCGGCACCGTTTACTCCGGAAATATAAAATCTTCCGTAGGGCTCGGGATTATCCTGCATGAAGGAATCGGCAATACGATCAGAGTTTCGCTTACCGGGGATCCGGCGGAAGAAGTGCGCACCGCAAAGATGATACTGAAAACACTGGGACTCAGAAAAGGCGGCATAGAAGTTGTGTCCTGTCCGACCTGCGGGCGGACAAAGATTAACCTGATCGGCCTTGCCGAGCAGGTGGAAAAAATGGTCGAAGACATTCCGCTGGACATTAAAGTGGCCGTTATGGGATGTGTTGTAAACGGTCCCGGTGAAGCAAAGGAAGCGGATATCGGCATCGCCGGAGGAATCGGCGAAGGCCTGCTGATCAGAAAAGGACAGATTGTGAAGAAGGTAAAAGAGGAGGAACTCCTCAGTACACTGCGACAGGAGTTGTTAAATTGGAACAGGTAGGCGAAAAGAAAGTTTTTTTTAACGTATTTCCCACGCTGAAGGTCGAGGAGGACATACAGATCCTTTTCGCGGACGTACAGGTGAGGAAAGTTACGGTAAATTCCGGCCGTGACACTCTCCGCGTACATATTTTCAGCCGGCATCTGATTCAGAAAAAACAGATCCGGCAGATGGAGCAGCGGATTACGGAGCAGCTCTTTTCCGGAACACATATCAATGTGGAGATCGTGGAAAGATACGCGCTGTCCGGACAGTATACTCCGGCGGCCCTGCTCCACGAATACAGAGACAGCATGATTCTGGAGCTGAAAGAGACGAGCATGCTTGCTTCAAGCATGCTTTCACATGCCCGGATCCGGCCGGGAGACGATGGAGTCATACTGCTGGAGCTGCCTGATACGATAGTGTCGGCAGGGCGCAAGGAGGAGATCCTGCATTATATGGAACAGGTTTTCTGCCAGCGGTTTCAGATGAACGTCTCCTTTCGCGTTTCCTACAGGGAAAGCGAAGAGGGAGGAAGCAGGGAGTACGACGAACAGAGACTTCAGCACGAGATTAACGCAATCTTTGAAAGAAGCGGATACGGCAGGGATAACGGCGCGCAGGAAGCAGACGCCGGATCGGAAGAGCCGAAGACAGATAAAGAGAAAACAGGAGACGCGTCCGGAAGCGGAAAATCCGCAGATAAGAGCGTTTCTCATTCGCGGACGTCTGCGGGAAGAGGCAGAAGGAAGAAAGAATATAAGAAAAAAGATTTTTACCGTCCGGTCAGGACAGGCGATGATCCGAACCTTATTTACGGCAGAAACTTTGAAGGAGAAGCCGTGCCGATGAATCAGCTTGTATCAGAGATCGGCGAGGTCATCGTCCGCGGCAAAATCATCAGTTTTGAAACACGGGCGATTAAAAATGAGAAGACGATTATTTTGTTTTCGGTATCTGATTTTACGGATACCATTTCGGCTATAATATTCGCCCGCAATGAACAGCTTCCGGAGATCCTCGGGGAGCTTAAGAAGGGAATATTTATAAAGATTAAAGGAATTACGTCGATCGACGCGCGCGACGGCGACCTTAAAATCAGTTCCGTAACCGGAATTAAAAAAATCGGTGATTTTACGGTTCCGAGAAAAGACCTCAGTCCTGTCAAACGCGTGGAGTTGCACTGCCATACTAAGATGAGCGATATGGACGGAGTGTCAGAGGTAAATGATATTGTAAGGCGCGCCCATGACTGGGGGCATCCGGCCATTGCCATCACGGACCACGGAACAGTTCAGGCGTTCCCGGTGGCCAATCATTATATTGAAACACTGGATAAAGACGATCCCTTTAAAGTGATTTACGGCGTGGAAGGATATGTAGTGGATGATCTCTCTGAAATCGCCGTGAACGCGGGCAGAGAGTCTCTTGACGATACGTATATCGTATTTGACATTGAGACGACAGGTTTCAGTTCCATAAAAGACAAAATCATTGAAATCGGGGCTGTAAAAGTAGAAAAGGGAGAAATTACCGACAGGTTCAGTACCTTTGTAAATCCGCAGAGGCCGATCCCGTTTGAAATAACCAATCTGACGGGCATTACCGACGAGATGGTTATGGATTCGCCCCCGATTGAAGAGATTTTACCGGAATTTCTGAAATTTGCGGGAGACGGGATACTGGTCGCGCATAACGCGGGTTTTGACGTGGGCTTTATCGAACAGAACTGCAGGGAGCAGAAGATTGACAGGAAGTTTGTATATGTGGATACGGTCGCGCTGGCAAGAATTCTTCTGCCGACTCTGTCCAAATACAAACTGAATACGGTCGCAAAGGCGCTGCATATCTCTCTGGAGAATCATCACCGCGCCGTGGACGACGCGGGGGCAACCGCGAAGATATTTGTCCGGTTTGTCGGGATGCTCCGGGAGAGAGGAATTTATACTCTGAGAGACGTAAACCGGTACGGCGACCGAAACGTCAATGCCATCCGAAAGATGCCGTCCCACCATATCATCATACTTATAAAAAATGATATCGGAAGATATAATCTGTATCAGCTGATATCGCAGTCCCACCTCACTTATTACTCGAGAGTGCCGAGGATTCCGAAAAGTCTGCTCAGCGAGCACCGGGAAGGACTCATCATCGGAAGCGCCTGCGAAGCGGGAGAACTGTACCGGGCGGTCCTGGAAAAGCGTTCCCAGGAGCAGATCGCAAGGCTTGCGGACTTTTACGATTATTATGAGATACAGCCTGTCGGGAACAACAGGTTTATGATTGAAAGCGATAAAATTCCGGATGTAGAATCAGAAGAAGATATAAGGGAACTGAACCGGCAGATCGTGGAGCTGGGCGAAAAATTCCGGAAACCGGTCGTGGCTACCTGCGACGTACATTTTCTTGATCCGGACGATGAAGTATACCGGCGGATCATTATGGCGGGAAAAGGATTTGACGACGCGGACGAACAGGCGCCGCTTTTCCTTCGGACAACCGAAGAAATGCTTGAAGAGTTTTCATATCTGGGCGCGGCGAAGGCAAAAGAAATCGTAATCGATAATCCGGTCAGGATAGCGGGCATGGTGGAGAAAATATCTCCGGTAAACCCGAATAAATGTCCGCCGGTAATTGAAAATTCCGACCAGGAGCTGAGAGACATCTGCTACAGAAGAGCTCATGAGATGTACGGCGAAAAGCTGCCCCGGCAGGTGTCGGAGCGGCTGGAGAAAGAACTGAATTCAATTATATCAAACGGCTATGCTGTTATGTATATTATCGCTCAGAGGCTCGTGTGGAAATCAAACGCGGACGGATATCTGGTAGGATCCAGAGGTTCGGTCGGCTCTTCCTTCGCGGCGACAATGGCGGGGATTACGGAAGTGAATCCGCTCAGCCCGCACTATTACTGCCGGAAATGTCATTACAGTGATTTTGACTCGGAGGAAGTAAAAAGCTTTTCGGGAGGCTGCGGTTACGACATGCCGGACCGGAACTGTCCGGTATGCGGGGAGCCTCTTGTAAAGGAAGGGTTTGATATCCCGTTTGAGACATTCCTCGGATTCAAAGGAGACAAGGAGCCGGATATCGACCTGAACTTTTCAGGCGACTATCAGGCAAAGGCTCATAAATATACCGAAGTGCTTTTCGGAGAAGGACATACATTTAAAGCAGGAACAATCGGCACTCTGGCGGACAAGACGGCTTTCGGTTTTGTGAAAAACTATTATGAGGATCACGGACTGCGGAAGCGCAAATGTGAGATCGAACGGATCGCCGGGGAATGCACGGGCATCCGGCGCAGTACGGGCCAGCATCCGGGCGGAATCGTCGTCCTGCCCCACGGGCACGACATCAATGAATTTACGCCTGTGCAGCATCCGGCCAATGATATGGAATGCGGAATCATTACTACGCATTTCGACTATCATTCCATCGATCACAACCTTCTGAAACTGGATATTCTGGGGCATGATGATCCTACCATGATACGTACGCTGGAAGATTACATTACTTCTGACGCGATGGAAAATGAGTACAGTGAAGAGCATCCGTTTGTAGCCACGGACATTCCGCTGGACGACAAGGGTGTAATTGAACTTTTTCACGGGACAGAGGTGCTTGGCATTAAGCCGGAAGATATTGACGGATGCAAACTGGGGTGCCTTGGAATTCCTGAATTCGGAACGGACTTTGTTATCCAGATGGTGGAGGATACAAAGCCCCAGACACTGTCCGACCTGATCCGTATTTCGGGACTGTCGCACGGAACAAATGTGTGGCTTGGGAACGCCCAGGAACTCGTAAAATCCGGAAAGGCGACGATCTCCACGGCAATCTGTACCCGCGACGATATTATGATCTATCTGATTAACAAAGGAATGGACAGCGCTCTGGCGTTTACAATCATGGAAAGTGTAAGAAAAGGAAAAGGTCTGAAGCCCGAGTGGGAGGAAGCCATGAAGGAGAATAACGTACCCGACTGGTATATCGATTCCTGTAAAAAGATCAGCTACATGTTCCCGAAAGCCCACGCGGCGGCTTACGTTATGATGGCGTACCGGATCGCTTACTGCAAGATCCATTACCCGCTTGCATACTACGCGGCGTACTTCGGCATCCGCGCGGACGCGTTTTCCTATGAGATAATGTGCCAGGGAAAAGAAAAACTGAATTACTATATGCAGGACTACAAAAAACGGAGCGCCACGCTGAGCAACAAAGAGCAGGAAGTAATGAAAGACATGAAGATCGTTCAGGAGATGTATGCCAGAGGTTTTGAATTTATACCTGTCGACCTTTACCGCGCCAAAGCGTTCAAGTTCCAGATTATCGACGGGAAGCTGATGCCGTCCCTTTCCAGTATAGAGGGGATGGGGGATAAAGCTGCGGAGGCCGTTGAGGAAGCGTCGAAAGACGGGCCGTATCTGTCGCTTGACGATTTCCGCCAGCGGACAAAAGTCAGCAAGACGGTAATCGACCTGATGGCGAGTCTTGGACTGTTCGGCGATCTGCCTCAGAGCAACCAGCTGTCCATCTTCGATTTTGCGTAGACGCGGCAGAAGGTGTGTGCTATAATGACTTCAATGCTTTCTTGCAGTAAAGTAAAAATAAATAAATGGAGGATAATCAGAATGTACGACTTCGATGAAATCATGACGACAGATCCGGAGATCGCGGGCGTGATCAGAGACGAGATGGAGAGGCAGAATTCACACATAGAGCTGATCGCGTCTGAAAACTGGGTGAGCAGGGCGGTGATGGCAGCCATGGGAAGCCCGCTGACCAATAAATATGCGGAGGGATATCCGGGAAAGAGATATTACGGCGGATGCCGGTGTGTGGATGAAGCGGAAGACCTGGCAAGAGAACGTGCGAAAAAACTTTTCGGATGCGAGTATGTTAATGTTCAGCCACATTCCGGAGCGCAGGCAAATATGGCTGTATTTTTCGCCATCCTTCAGCCGGGGGATACATACATGGGAATGAATCTTGACCACGGCGGCCATCTGACTCATGGTTCACCGGTTAATATGTCCGGAAAATATTTTCATGTTGTTCCGTACGGCGTGAATGATGAAGGCGTGATCGATTATGATAAAGTACTCGAAATCGCAAAGGAATGCAGGCCGAAGATGATTGTGGCCGGAGCCAGCGCTTACGCGAGAACCATTGATTTCAAACGTTTCCGCGAGATCGCGGATGAAGTCGGAGCATATCTGATGGTAGATATGGCGCATATCGCGGGACTTGTGGCCGCAGGCCTCCATCCGAGCCCGATTCCTTACGCCCATGTGACCACCACGACTACTCATAAGACGCTGAGAGGTCCGAGAGGCGGCATGATTCTCTCAAGCAACGAGATGAACGAGAAATTTAATTTCAACAAAGCCGTATTTCCAGGAATCCAGGGCGGCCCGTTGATGCATGTGATCGCTGCCAAGGCGGTCTGCTTTAAGGAAGCTCTTCAGCCTGAGTTCAAAGAATATCAGAAGCAGGTTGTAAAGAACGCGAAAGCGCTCTGCGAGGGGCTGAAGAAGCGCGGCGTAAAGATCGTATCCGGCGATACCGACAATCATCTGATGCTGGTGGACCTGACAGAAAAAAATGTCAGCGGAAAAGAGCTTGAGAAGCGGCTGGACGACGCACACATCACCTGCAACAAGAATACAATACCGAACGATCCCCGTTCTCCGTTTGTCACAAGCGGTGTGAGACTGGGAACTCCGGCGGTGACAACCCGCGGAATGAAGGAAGAGGATATGGATAAAATCGCAGAGATTATCGCAATGGTAATTGAGAGCGAAGACAATGTGGAAGCCGGAAGAAAAATGGCGGCTGAACTCACGGCAAAATATCCGCTCTGCTAAATCGGAATTTGTGCGTGAAGAAAATTTCAGCGACTTGAAGCGTAATTTAGTAAAACTTAAAACCCTGAGTACAGGCGTTAGGATTTTCAATGGAGCTGTCCGAACGGAACGTGAGTTTCCGTTGATAATCCTGTTTTTAGCTTGTGCTCAGGGTTTTGTAGTTTTAATTATTACGCGGAATGGAACTGAACTTTCCCGCAGCTGCTGTCCGAAAACGATTTATTCTCACTTTGTATTCTTGCGTTTTTGGACATTTTTTAATCGCCGTGCCGCAGATAAATTCAAATTTTCCACTTTAAATCGTCAAAGTATTATGGTATACTGAGAAAAGGCGAATGTTTAGTCGAAGGAGGTAGTTTTAACATGATATGGGCAAAGGAGGAAACTCTGCCGAGAAGCGAGATCGAAGCGATCCAGCTGTCTAAACTGAAGGATACGGTGCGTTACATTTACGACCGTGTAAAACCTTACCGTGAGAAGATGGATGCGGCAGGGGTCAGACCGGAGGATATTCAGACGCTGGAAGATCTGAAGAAGATGCCTTTTACATATAAGTCGGATTTCAGAGACAATTATCCGGACGGCCTTTTTGCGGTAGATAAAAAAGAAATCGTGCGCTACCAT
>CALWKB010000113.1 GCA_944381125.1 uncultured Mediterraneibacter sp.
TTCTTGATTACCGGGAAGTTCTTGATCCGATGATCCGCTGGACGGACAGGCTGCAGTCCAGCTCGGGCGACTGGACGGGGAATCTATTTGATTTTTTCTTCCGGGTTTACGGGAAACTTGTGAAAGAACTGAAGATTCCTTTTAAACTGGATGGAATAACCCGTATAGATGATACTCCTGTACACAAGGCACTGAGAGAAGCACTGGCGAATTGTATCGTAAATACTGATTTTTATTTTCCGAGGGGGATTGTGATCCGGAAAGATGCGGATTCTATTGTAATGGAGAATCCGGGAAGTATCCGAACCGGAAAAGCACAGATGCTCAAAGGCGGTATTTCGGATCCGAGAAACAAAGCCTTGATGAAAATGTTTAATCTGATCGGTATCGGTGAGAGAGCCGGGAGTGGTGTGCCGGATATATACAGTGTGTGGGAACAGCAGGGCTGGAAACAGCCAGAGGTTATAGAAGAGTATGGACCAGACAGAACCATTCTGAAATTATCGTTTGTAAAGAAGAGCGCTGATAAAAAAGCGTTGATAAAAAGCGCTGATAAAAAAGCGCTGATAAAAAGCACCGATAAAAAGAAACTGACGAATAAAACCAGACAGCAGTTAGAAAAAATAACAGAATGGATGGAACCGGACAAAGCGTATAGAATCACTGAGATAGCAGAACATCTCGGGATTAAGGAAACGAGAACCCGTGAATTGGTGCGAGTGCTGATACAGCTTGAGAAAATAGAGGCAGCAGGGAAAAATAAGGGCCGCAGATATAGAAAACTAGTATAGTGAGATTGATGCAGTATGTAAAAGAGATCAATTATCGACTTATGCCCCCTTTCTGTGCTATGATTATGAGGCATAATTATAGAAAGAAAGGGGTATTTTCTATGGGAAATACGTCTGAAGATAATAAGAAAAAACATATCTGCCTTGGTCTTCTGGCCCATGTCGACGCGGGGAAAACAACGCTGTCCGAAGGAATGCTGTATTTAAGCGGAGCAATCCGGGATATGGGAAGAGTGGACTACGGCAGCGCATTTCTGGATACATATGAGCTGGAAAGGCAGAGGGGAATTACTATTTTCTCAAAACAGGCCGTGTTTGCATGGAAAGATACGGAAATCACTCTTATGGATACGCCGGGGCATGTGGATTTCTCGGCGGAGATGGAGCGTACGCTGCAGGTTCTGGACTGCGCCGTTCTGGTTATCAGCGCGGCGGACGGAATACAGGGGCATACGGAAACTTTGTGGAGACTCCTCAGAAGATATGAAATTCCGACGTTTATTTTTGTGAACAAGATGGATCAGGACGGAGCGGATAAAGAAGCGGTTCTCGGAGATCTGAAAGAACGCTTTGGCGAAGGGTGCATTGATTTTACAGGGATTTTTCCGGCCGAACAGGCGTCGTCTGAGGAAATGGAAAATCTGGCTGTCTGTGAGGAAGATATGATGGAGGAATATCTGGAAACAGGCCGTATCTGTATTGACACCATGAGGAAAGCGGCTGCGCAGAGAAAGATATTTCCCTGCTGGTTCGGTTCTGCGCTTCGCGCCCGGGGAATAGAATCTCTCCTGGACGGCATTTCGCAGCTCGCGCCAGAGAGGCGTTATCCGGAAACGTTTGGGGCAAAGGTATATAAGATTGCCCGGGACAGCCAGGGAAATCGTCTGACATACCTTAAAGTAACCGGCGGAAGTCTCAGGGTAAAAGATGTGCTTGAGGATACCGGAGAGAAAATCAATCAGATCCGGGTTTATTCCGGGGATAAATTCGAGACGCCCCGGGAAGTATACGCCGGACAGGTATGCGCGGTGACAGGGCCGGAGCGGACCAGGCCGGGACAGGGGCTGGGAGCGGAAGAAGCTTCGGAACTTCCCGTACTGGAACCGGTGCTGACTTATTCTCTGGAACTTCCGGACGACTGTGATGTGCATCAGATGTTGATTAACCTTCGCAGGCTGGAGGAAGAAGAACCGGAACTTAATATTATCTGGGAAGAAGAAACCGGCGAGATATCGGTGTGCCTGATGGGAGAAGTGCAGACGGGAATTCTCTGCAGTATTATTAAAGAGCGGTACGGGGTGTGCGTACAGTTCGGGGAAGGGAAAATTGTCTATAAAGAAACGATCCGGGAACCGGTGGAAGGGGTTGGCCATTATGAACCGCTGCGCCATTACGCGGAAGTGCATCTTCTGCTTGAGCCGGGAGAGAGGGGATCGGGGCTTCAGTTTGCCACGGCCTGCAGCGAGGATGTACTTGATCGGAACTGGCAGCGGCTGATTCTGACCCATCTGGAAGAAAAGTCTCACAGAGGAGTTCTGACCGGTTCTCAGATTACAGATATGAAGATTACTCTTCTTTCAGGAAAATCCCACCAGAAACACACAGAAGGAGGAGATTTCCGGCAGGCAACATACCGGGCGGTGCGCCAGGGGCTGATGAAGGCGCAGAGCGTGCTGCTTGAACCTTATTATTCGTTCCGCATGGAGATGCCTTCGGAGTGCGTGGGAAGAGCGATGACCGACGTTCAGAGAATGTGCGGAATATTTGAACCTCCTCAGACAGAGGAAACAAAGACTGTTCTGTGCGGAAGCGCCCCTGTATCCACTATGGGCGGATATCAGACAGAATTTGCTTCCTATACAGGCGGACGGGGCAGAATGTTCTGCACTTTAAAAGGATATGATATCTGCCACAATGAAGAAGAGGCGGTGGCAGCTCTGGGATATGATCCGGTGGCGGATGTGGAAAATCCGCCGGATTCTGTATTCTGCGCACATGGGGCCGGATTTGTAGTGCCCTGGGATCAGGTGGAAGATTATATGCATGTAGAGAATGCATATGACCAGGGGAAAAAAGTAGAAGAAATATATCAGCCCGTAGTTCAGAGATACACCGGTTCAAGGATTGAACTTACGCCGGAAGAACTGGATGCGATCTATGTGCCGACACCGGATCCGTCGCGCGGAAAGTTAAACCAGGGTGCAGTCACGGTTCGTTCATCCTCCGGAAAAATGATTCCAAAGGAGAGCCTGTCAGACGTCCGGGAGGCGGAAGACAGAAAGTTCCGGGAGAAATGGACCAGGCAGGGAAAGAAGAAAACCGACGGGGAAGAATACCTGCTTGTAGACGGGTACAACATTATTTTTGCCTGGGAAGAATTAAAAGAACTGGCCGACGCTGATATTGCGGGAGCCAGAGGCAGACTGGCGGATGTTCTGTGCAACTATCAGGGATACCGGAAATGTACGCTGATTCTTGTGTTTGACGCTTATAAAGTAGAAGGAAATCCGGGCGAGGTGCTTAAATACCACAACATTTATGTGGTATACACAAAGGAAGCGGAAACGGCGGATCAGTATATAGAAAAAACAGTACGGAAAATGGCCCGACGACATGAAGTGACCGTGGCAACTTCAGATGCTCTGGAGCAGGTCATCATACTGGGACAGGGAGCGAACAGACTGTCCGCCGCCGGCTTGAAAGAAGAAGTGGAGCTGGCTTTGAAAGAATTAAGAGGAGAGCATCTCGGACAGACGAGCATCAGAAATTATCTTTTTGATTATCTGCAGGAGAAGGACGCAAAGGAACTGGAGGAAATCCGGCTGGGAAGAAAAAAAGAAAACGACCGCTGCAGGAAGAAAAATCAGGGGAATCAGAGGCCGGGCTGATTTTGCCAAAGAGGCATTCGTTTTATTTTGTTAAGAAGACCAGGGGGCATTGTCCCCTTGTACACTGACGTTAAGATATGATATGATGTACTGGAAATAAAGAAATAATTCTGAAAATACTGGACGAAAAGGACGATCTTTTTCTGAAAAAGAGCTGTCCTTTTTGAGAAGACGGAGGATGCGATATGATTAATAAACTGGTGGAAAAAATCAAAAAAACAGGAGCGCCGATAGTTGTAGGCCTGGATCCCATGCTGAATTATATTCCTCAGCATATTCTTGACAAAGCGTACGGCGAATACGGGGAGACTCTGGAGGGCGCGGCAGAAGCTGTCTGGCAGTTTAACAAAGAGATTGTGGATCATACCTGTGACCTGATTCCGGCGGTAAAGCCGCAGATTGCCATGTATGAGCAGTTTGGCGTTCCGGGCGTCGCGGCATTTAAAAAGACAGTGGATTACTGTAAATCAAAAGATCTTGTTGTAATCGGCGACATTAAGCGCGGCGATATCGGATCTACCTCAGCGGCGTACGCGGCGGGACATCTGGGAAAAGTAAAGGTTGGAAATAAGGAGTATGTTCCGTTTGATGAAGATTTCGCTACGGTGAATCCGTATCTCGGTTCAGACGGAGTAAATCCATTTATCGACGTCTGCAGGACTGAAAAGAAAGGACTTTTTATACTTGTAAAAACGTCAAATCCGTCAAGCGGCGAATTCCAGGACCGTCTGATCGACGGCCGCCCGCTGTATGAGCTTGTAGGAGAAAAAGTAGCTCAGTGGGGCGCAGAGTGTATGGGCGATGAATACAGTTATATCGGCGCCGTAGTAGGCGCGACTTATCCGGAGATGGGCAGGATTCTCAGAAAGATTATGCCGAAGGCATACATTCTTGTGCCGGGATATGGCGCCCAGGGAGGAAAAGGCAAAGATCTGGTTCATTTCTTTAATGAAGACGGACTTGGAGCAATCGTAAATTCATCCAGAGGAATTATCGCGGCTTACAGACAGGAAGCATATGCAAAATATGGCGCGGAGCATTTCGGCGAAGCGTCCCGCGCGGCAGTACAGGACATGATCGCGGATATCAGCGGAGCTCTGGAAGGAAAAAGGAGATAATATGGTGAACAGAAAAAAGGAAAATGCGGTGATTCTTTCACAGGAGAAAATCGCATCCGGTATTTTCAGCATGTGGCTGAAGACTGAAGCGGCGCTTCAGGCCAGGCCGGGACAGTTTATTTCCATGTATACAGGAGATGAAAGCAGACTGCTTCCGCGGCCTATTAGTATTTGTGAGATCGACGGAGAAAAGGGAGCGCTTCGTGTCGTATACCGTGTGACCGGGCCGGGAACCGGAACCGAACTTTTTTCACGTATGAAAGCGGGAGATACGATCCCGGTAATCGGACCTCTGGGAAATGGATTTCCTCTGGAGAGGGCGGCCGGGAAAAAAGCGTTCTTAATCGGAGGAGGAATTGGCGTTCCGCCAATTCTGGAACTTGCGAAACAGCTGGACTGTGACAGAAAACAGATCATAGTAGGATACCGGGACAGCGAGACTTTTCTGCGAAATGAGTTTGAACAGAACGGGGAAATGTATATTTCCACAGAAGACGGAAGCGTCGGAACAAAGGGAAATGTAATGGACGCTATCCGTGAAAATGCTCTGGAGGCAGATGTGATTTTCGCATGCGGTCCGACACCCATGCTCCGGGCTCTGCAGGCTTATGCCGCAGATAACAGAATTGAATGTTATATTTCACTGGAGGAACGCATGGCCTGCGGAATAGGCGCCTGTCTTGCATGCGTATGCAAAACAAAAGAAAAAGACCATCACAGTAATGTAAATAATAAACGGATCTGCAAGGACGGTCCTGTATTTCTGTCAACGGAGGTGGAACTCTGATGAATATGAAAGTAAATATCGCAGGTGTGGAGTGGAAAAATCCGGTTACCGTGGCATCCGGAACTTTCGGATCCGGAGAAGAGTTTTCTGAATTTGTGGATCTGAGCAGACTTGGCGCCGTGACGACAAAAGGGGTGGCGAATATTCCGTGGGAAGGAAATCCTACGCCAAGAGTTGCGGAGACTGCTTCCGGCATGATGAACGCGGTAGGATTACAGAATCCGGGGATCGATCTTTTCTGCAGAAGAGATATTCCTTTTCTGAAACAATTTGATACAAAAATTATTGTAAATGTGTGCGGAAAATCAACGGAAGATTACTGTGAGGTGGTGGAACGGCTGTCGAATGAAGATGTGGATATGCTGGAAATCAATATTTCCTGTCCGAATGTAAAAGAAGGCGGAATCGCTTTCGGACAGAATCCGAAAGCCGCTGAGGAGATTACCAGAGCAGTGAAAAAATATGCGAAGCAGCCGGTTATTATGAAGCTGAGCCCGAATGTGACCAGCATTGCAGATATGGCCCGGGCGGTGGAAGCAGGAGGGGCGGACGCCATTTCTCTGATCAATACGATAACCGGAATGAAAATTGATATTCACAGAAGAAAATTCCTTCTGGCAAATAAGACAGGAGGTGTATCAGGACCGGCTATCCATCCGATCGCCGTACGCATGGTATACGAAGCGGCTCACGCGGTCCGTCTTCCTGTTATCGGAATGGGCGGAATTGCTTCCGCGGAAGATGCGGTTGAGATGATCCTGGCAGGAGCAAGCGCGGTATCTGTGGGAACTGCGAATTTTTACAATCCGTTGGCCGCAGTGGAAGTGGCGGAAGGGATTGAGTCTTATATGGAAAGATATGGATTCGAATCTGTCGGTGAGATGGTGGGATGCGTGGAGTAGATGGCATCTGCCGGGTTGCCGTATGATTTTATACAAAAAATATTTCGAGAATTATTGTTGAAAAAAAACGGTTCCTGGTGTATCATGCGTGTATGAAAACAGTAAATATGAATCAGAAACAGGAGATAGAATGAAAAACCGAAGAAGATATAAACTTTTTATCGCCGTGCTGCTTACGTGCGCGATGACTGTGACGCCGGTACTGGCAGCACCGGAAACACTGGAAAGTATGCAGGAACAGAAAGATAATCTTGAAGATCAGAAAACAGACGCTCAGAATGAGCTGGACAGCCTCAGAGAAGAACTGGAGGCTCTGATTTCAAAGGCGACCGAACTGGAAGATAAGCTTATATCCACCGGACAGGAAATCAGTCAGGCGAAAAAGGACCTGACTGCGACCGAGGATAAGAAAGACAGCCAGTACGAAGCCATGAAGCTCCGAATCAAATATATGTATGAAAGCGGAGGAAGCACCGCGGATCTGGAGAAGATATTTTCTTCCGGAAATATTTCGGATCTGCTGGTTCAGGCTGAGTATGCCCAGAAGGTACATGAGTACGACCGGCAGCAGCTGCAGGAATATGTAGATACGATCCGGAAAATTGAAAAACTGCAGAAGACTCTCGAAGAAGAGATGAAGAATCTGGAGGAACTGGAGACAGAATATCAGAATCAGCAGGAGAGGCTGAACACGACGATTACTTCTAAAAAGGACAGCATCTCCAATTTGGATGAGCTGATTCAGGATGTGGCAAGAAAGTATCAGAGTGAGAGAGCGCGCCAGGCAGCTGAGGAGGCGCGGCGGCAGCAGGAAGAGGCTGAGGCGGCGCGGGAAGAAGCGCAGCAGGAAGCACAGGAAGAGCAGGATAACTCTTCCGGAAACGATGATGCCGATGCTTCCAATAATGAAGGCAGCAGCTCATCCGGCGGCAGCAGTTCATCCGGCAGCGGAAGTTCGTCCGGCGGCAGCAGCTCATCCGGCGGCGGAAGTTCATCCGGTGGCAGCAGCTCATCCGGCGGCGGAAGCTCGTCCGGCGGCGGAAGTTCATCCGGTGGCAGCAGTTCATCCGGCGGCGGCAGTTCATCCGGCGGCGGAAGCTCGTCCGGCGGGGGAAGTTCATCCGGCGGCAGCAGTTCATCCGGCGGCGGAAGTTCATCCGGTGGCGGAAGCAGTACGCCTTCCTATGATTCGTCTACAGGAAATACGATTGTAGACAGAGCTTATTCAAAACTTGGCCTCCCATATGAATGGGGCGCTGCCGGCCCGAACTCTTTTGACTGTTCCGGTCTTGTAAGCTATTGCCTGTCAGGCAAGTATGTACATACATATACAACTTATGATTTTATTACCTGGCCGCAGGTGAGCAATCCGAAGCCGGGCGATATATGTACTACCATGACGCATTGTGGCATATATATAGGAAACGGGCAGATGATCCATGCGCCTCAGACTGGAGACATAATAAAAATCAGTCCGGTGCGCAGCAATATGATATTTGTGCGCGAACCGTAATATTAAAAAGTTATCCTCCGCAGAACGACTGCGGGGGATTTTTGCGCCGGCGGCCGGTCGCTTTCTGTTCAAATTCGTGAATGTCAATAACTTTTGAAAATGTCACTTTTTAATATTAAGTTTCACTTGAGAAAATGTCACTTTCGTAAAAGGGCAAATGCCCTTTTACGAAGCAGACTGTTGTTTCTCAAAAAACAATTCGTACAAAAATTTAAGTGACAGGTTGTAATCTTCCAACCACCAGATAGCTTTCCATTCTTCGCTGCTGTGCCGTAACTGCAAATGTGGTTCTACAGCTTTCCGTATCTTTTTAGGGACTTTTAGGTTGGCATTTTTGTTTTGCGGTCTTAAGTACCGAATCGTGTTGTAAACCCGTCCTCCGTACTCTATGCGAATGCCAAAACGAGGATTTATCAATACGTTGATCTCACGCCGGGCATTGATAATGGGAAAACCCTCATCTAAAATTTGAAAACAGCGATTTTTAAAAGAAAAAGTTCCGGCTGCATCCGTTTTTCTCGTGTGCTTTACACAGAGAATAGTATCCAGATCGATTCCTTTTGCCGGGGGAACAAAAATGGACTCTGCTTCTGGTGTGACAGAGAACTTCTGGTTAAAAAGTTCCCGATACTCCATTTCCAGGAAACGATTTGCTTCCGTCAGCGTTCGGATCCCCCGCTTTGCGAATTCAACAGGAAGCCTGCTCTGAAGAGTTACCCATAAGCGTTCGATCCGCCCTTTTGCCTGAGGGGTTTTTGCAAAGATGAGGTCAATTCCCAGTTCATGCATAGAACGTCCGAATTGGGTCAGGTGGACGGTCTTACCTGCGATCAGCTCATCTACGGTGAGTTTCCCGGTTTTTGGAGAGCGGAAGATGGTATGATTATCGGAATAGACCGTCTGTGGGATACCAAAGTCCAAACAGCACTGACGCATAGTTTCCAGATACCCGTAAAGGCATTCATTCTGGGTAAGGAACAGTCCTACCACGTTGCCGGTAGCATCATCAATGGCACCATGGAGAGTATATTTGGTATTATCATGAAACCATTCATAGGGTGTAGCGTCAATCTGTATCAGTTGTCCGGGATGAGGTTTACGTTTCCGGCGATGGGTGCGGTGACGGATTTTTTTCTTTTTGGGGCTTTCAAAACCAGCATTTTTTAGTATACTGGAAAGAGCAGAATAGGAAAGGGTGATTCCGAAATCTGCTGAGAGTATATCTTTGAAATGGAGGAAGTTGACCCCAGATAATTCCGGAAGGGAATAAATCTGAAGGACAGCTTCCTTCAATTCATCCTGAACGGCGTGAGCAGGCTTTCTGCCAGTATTCTTGTGAATAAGGGATTCTGCGCCAGAAGCAAGGACTCCTTTCTTTAAACGTGTAACCTGGCGTGCAGAAAGACCTAGAAGCTCAGCGGCCTGTTGTCTTGTAATGGATTTGTCGATGAAGCTGTTGATGACTTTAAATGTTTTAAGTTGCTTTTGAGACAATGTGATTTTACCTTCTTTCATAGTTTTACAGTTTACCAAAAAGTGACATTATCTCAAGAGAATCCTAAGGTGACATTATCATAAGTGAATAACATCTGTTCAAATTCGTGAATTGAAAAACTCTGACGGGTATGGTAAAATTGAAAGGAATTTAACGGAAACAGAACACCAGAGGCTGGTACAGCCTGTAAAAACGGAGGTTTTAGAGAATATGGAACAGTATAAGCAGGAATTTATTGAATTTATGGTAGACAGCGATGTGCTCAAATTTGGCGAATTTACATTAAAGAGCGGAAGAAAATCTCCGTTTTTTATGAATGCCGGAGCGTATGTGACAGGTTCTCAGTTAAAGAAACTCGGTGAGTACTACGCAAAAGCAATTCATGACAGGTATGGAGATGATTTTGACGTTTTGTTCGGACCTGCGTACAAGGGGATTCCGCTGGGCGTGGTGACGGCTATCGCCTACAGCGAGCTGTACGGAAAAGAAGTCCGTTACTGTTCAGACAGAAAAGAAGAGAAAGATCACGGCGCTGACAAGGGAAGTTTTCTGGGCAGCAAATTAAAAGACGGCGACAGGGTGATTATGATTGAAGATGTGACTACATCCGGCAAATCAATGGAAGAGACCGTCCCGAAAGTAAGGGGAGCGGCAGATGTGACGATCGTGGGGCTTATGGTGTCTCTGAACCGCATGGAAGTAGGAAAAGGCGGAGAAAAGTGCGCGCTGGATGAAGTGAGAGAACTGTACGGATTTGACACTGCGGCGATTGTTACGATGGAGGAAGTCGTGGAGCATCTTTATAATAAACCATATCATGGAAAAGTTGTCATAGATGATACATTAAAGGCGGCGATTGACGCATACTATGAAACATACGGAGTCAGATAAGGAGGCGCGTTTTATGGAAAAAGCTTATCTTGCAATGAAAAACAGCGGTACAGGCGGAGTTGTTCTCGGAATTATTATTTTGGTTGTAGGCCTGACAGCGGGAATTCTTTCCATTGTAAATGGCGCGGCTCTGCTCAGAAACAAAAAGAACATTACATTTTAACAGGGGGACAGACACTTTTCAAAAGGGGTCAGTCCCCTTTTGAAAGGAAAATTAATTTTTTGAGGAGTATAGGTTTTGAACGGAAAAAGCGCGAGAAGAATCAGGGCGTTTGGAAAAGTCCTGTTCGTTTTATATATTATCTTCCTGATATATTTTCTCTGCCTTGCCGAGTGGTACGGCCGGACGGGGACGGGGGAAGAATACCGGTATAATCTGGAATTATTTAAAGAAATACGACGATTTATTACATACAGGGAACAGCTCGGAATGTTCGCAGTGTTTGCAAACCTGTTCGGGAACATTCTTATTTTTGTGCCGTACGGATTTTTTATTTCAATGGCCGCAGTAAGAAGAGGCTTTTTTAAGACATTATTTTTAAGCTTCGGACTGAGCCTTTGCGTGGAAACGGTGCAGCTTTTTACGCGTGTGGGAAGCTTTGATGTGGACGATATTCTGCTGAATACGGCAGGAGGAGTGCTGGGCTATATTTTATTTGCGATATGCAGTGCGATAAGGAGAAGATATCATGTTCGGAAACGGAAAAGACGCTGAGAAAGAGCGCAGAGAAAAAGAACGGAAAAAAAAGGGGAGAAGAAAGTACAGACAGGCTCGTCAGGGCGTCATATCCTGCTGGTGTGCGGCTGCCGGGTTTGTTATTCTGGCAGGCTGTATCGGATATTCGTATCTGACCCGGGGAGCGGCCGCCGGGATTGTGGGAGGAGCCGCGGTTACGGCAGTCGTTGTGCTGCTTTACGGGATCCGCTCTGCCGTAAAAGGGTTTAAAGAGCGGGAGAAGAGTTATCTCACATGTAAATTAGGACTGCCGGCAAACGTGCTGGTTCTGCTTGTCTGCCTGGCGATCTTTATGGGAGGCCTGAACAGATGAACAGAAAAGAAAAATCAGATCAGAGAAATAAACAGTGCGGGGAACGGCATGCTCTTGCAGTGAACCGTCTGAGAGAAATGGCTGCCGAAGAGACGGTTCCGCAGAAATACCAGATTTATTTTCAGGATGTTACTATTTTTCTTCTTGAACTGGAAAACGTAAGGAGGAAAATTGAGGACGGAAGCTGGGAAAGATACAGTCTGAAACAGAAGCAGAGTCTGAATGAGATATTGTACAGCGGTCTTCTCTACGGCCGCTACAAGACAAATTTTGCCAATCCTGCATATGCGGCCGAACAGCTGGGGCTGGAGATGGGACGCCTATTAAGCCTCCTGTGCGCGGAGATGCGAAGCGGTATTGCGTACGCGTTTGAAAACAGAATGGATTATCTGACCATTTTGTATGAACTTTTTATTGAAGTATATAATTGTTTTGAAAATACGCAGGAGCCGGAACCGAAAACAGTCCGGGAGATTCTGTACTGGTACGCCAGCGATTACTGCGATGTGTTTCTGGCTGAACGGATTGAAGAGCAGATCAATCCGGAGTGCTCCTTCGCGGCGGAAATAATCGAAAACGCGGATCTTGAAACAGATGATTATCTTTACCGGTTCGGTGAATATGTTTCGGAAAATGAGCTTGGTACGGCGCATTATCTGCGTACTCTTCCGGAGGAAACCCTGAAAAAAATGGCCGACGTCTATACGGAAGGCTACCGGATCGGTTTTATTAATACCGGAAAAGATCTGTCCGCTAAGTCGACGGTCAATATCCGCTATACGCTCGGATTTGAAAAAGTCGTCCGTCTCGCTGTTGATAATTTCAGGAAAATGGGGCTGAAACCGGTGATTTACCGTGCTGCTTCCAGTGTGATTACGAAGCGGGACCAGTACAGAATCGGTTATCACGGCGCGTCTGCCTGCCGGCAGTATGAATATGATCACAGGCAGGATCAGGCTCTGTTTCTTGATAAACGATACATTGAGCGCAGGCTGGAAGTTATGAAAACAGTCTATGAGAAAAACAAAGAACTGGCTGCCGGATTTGCAGGTCCCGCATGTATGGAAACTTTTGGGGAAAAACCGTTTTCACCTGAAAAAAATGAAGCGGCTCCTGTATATTCCGATGCGCAGCGCAGGCTTGTGCTGGAATACGACAGCCGTTCCGGCAGGCTTACAAATCAGTACATCAGGGGAGAAGAACGCAGTTTTACTATCATTGCATGGCCTGTTCCGGAGATCGGAGAAAATTATCCGGAGATTTTTAATGAAGTTATCCGCATCAATACTCTGGATGCGGAGTTGTATACGAAGGTTCAGCAGACTCTTATTGACGCGCTGGACCAGGGTGATTATGTACATGTGCTTGGAAAAGGAAATAACCAGACGGATATCAGAGTGAAGCTGAGAAAGCTCAATGATCCGGAAAAAGAGACGCTGTTTGAGAATTGTGTGGCGGACGTTAACATACCTGTGGGAGAAGTTTTCACTACGCCGTGTCTGGAAGGAACAGAAGGCGTGCTTCATGTAAGCAGCGTTTATCTGGAAGGCCTTTGGTTCCGGGATCTGAAGCTGACCTTCAAAGAAGGAAGAATTGCCGATTACATGTGCGCTGATTTTGACGAAAAAGAGGAAAACCGGAAATATATTTACGACAACGTACTGAAAAATCATGAGACACTGCCTCTCGGGGAGTTTGCCATCGGCACGAACACCACAGCCTACATGGCTGCGAAAAAATATGGAATCGAAGATAAAATGCCCATTCTGATCGCCGAGAAGACGGGGCCGCATTTTGCGGTGGGCGACACCTGTTATTCGTGGAGTGAGGATATCAGGGTGTACAATCCGAATGGAAAGGAGATAATCGCGAAAGATAATTCTGTTTCGATTCTGCGAAAAGAAGATGCGTCAAAGGCTTACTTTAACTGTCATACAGATATAACTCTTCCTTATGATGAGTTAGAAGAAATAAGTGTAGTGACAAAAGAAGGGAAAGCCATTATACTATTAAAAGACGGAAGGTTTGTCCTGACGGGAACTGAAGTTTTAAATGAACCATTGGAGGAGGATATAAAATGCCAAAAGTAGGAATTGTAATGGGCAGTGACTCGGACCTGAAAGTAATGAGCAAAGCTGCCTCAATGCTTGAAAAATTCGGAATCGACTATGAGATGACAATCATCTCCGCGCACCGTATGCCGGACGTGTTTTTTGACTGGGCAAAATCGGCGGAAAGCCGCGGCGTTAAAGTAATTATTGCGGGAGCGGGAATGGCCGCTCATCTTCCGGGCATGTGCGCCGCACTGTTTCCAATGCCGGTTATCGGGGTGCCTATGTCAGGAAAAAATCTGGACGGTATGGACGCGCTTTATTCAATCGTTCAGATGCCGCCGGGAATTCCGGTTGCAACAGTTGCGATTGACGGCGGAATGAACGCAGCTATACTTGCGGCAAAGATTCTCGCGGTGTCCGATGACGAGATTCTCGGAAAACTGAAAGCGTATTCGGAAGAGATGAAAGATACTGTACAGGCAAAGGCTGACAGACTTAAAGAAGTAGGATATGAAGAATATCTCAGCGGAAAATAAAAGGAGAAAGCACAATGGATTATAAGAATGCAGGTGTTGATATAGAAGCCGGCTACAGATCGGTGGAACTGATGAAGGAGCACGTTAAGAAAACAATGCGACCGGAAGTCCTGGGCGGACTGGGCGGTTTTTCCGGTGCCTTCTCTCTGGCAAAAATCAAAGAGATGGAAGAGCCGGTGCTGTTGTCCGGAACTGACGGATGCGGTACAAAGGTGAAACTTGCCATGGTATTGGATAAACACGATACTATCGGTATTGACGCGGTGGCGATGTGTGTGAACGATATCGCGTGCGCAGGCGGAGAACCGTTATTTTTCCTGGATTATATTGCGTGCGGAAAGAACGAGCCTGAGAAAATTGCGGAAATTGTCAAAGGTGTTGCGGAAGGCTGTCTTCAGTCCGACGCTGCTCTGATCGGTGGGGAAACCGCGGAACATCCGGGACTGATGGAGGAAGATGAGTATGATCTCGCGGGATTTGCGGTTGGCGTCTGTGATAAGAAAGACATGATTACAGGCGAGAATCTTAAACCGGGCGACGTGCTGATCGGCATGGCTTCTTCCGGCGTTCACAGCAACGGATTTTCTCTTGTAAGAAAAGTATTTGATATGAGCAGGGAATCCCTGGAAACATATTACGACAGACTGGGATGTACTCTGGGCGAAGCTCTTCTGGCACCCACGAGAATTTACGTGAAAGCGCTTAAGAGCATAAAGGCGGCCGGTGTTACCGTGAAAGCCTGCAGCCATATTACAGGCGGCGGATTTTATGAAAATGTGCCGAGAATGCTCAAAGAGGGAACTCGCGCCGTAATTCAGAAAGACAGCTATCCGGTGCCGCCTGTTTTTGGAATGCTCGCGGAAGAGGGAAACATTGAAGAACACATGATGTACAATACATATAATATGGGGCTTGGCATGGTCCTGGCGGTAGATGAAGCTGATGTGGACAGAACAATGGAAGCTGTCCGCGCTGCGGGTGATTCTCCGTATGTGGTCGGACGGATTGAGGCCGGAGAGAAGGGCGTGGACTTATGTTGAGAAAGGACGGTCCTATGAGAATAGTTGTAATGGTATCCGGAGGCGGCACAAACCTTCAGGCTATTATCGACAGCGTGAGAGACGGACAGATCACGAATACTGAAATTGCCGGAGTGATCAGCAATAATAAAAACGCGTATGCTCTCGAGAGGGCGCGGGAGAATAATATTCCGGCCATGTGTATTTCTCCGAAGGATTATGTTTCCAGGGAGGAATTTAATGAAAAACTTCTGGAAGCTGTTAATGAGTTTTCGCCGGATCTTATCGTTCTGGCAGGATTCCTTGTGGTGATCCCCCCGGCTATGATTGAGCGTTACCGCAACAGGATGATTAATATTCATCCGTCGCTGATTCCTTCTTTCTGCGGAAAAGGCTATTACGGGCTCAAAGTCCATGAGGCGGCGCTGAAACGCGGGGTGAAAGTAGTAGGAGCCACGGTGCATTTTGTAGATGAAGGAACCGATACCGGTCCCATTATTCTTCAGAAAGCAGTAGAAGTGCATAGCGATGACACTCCGGAAGCGCTGCAGAGGAGAGTGATGGAGCAGGCAGAGTGGAAGATACTTCCCCGGGCCATTGATCTTATAGCGAACGGGAAGGTATACGTCGCAGATAACCGGGTGATTATCCGGGAATAGGATATATCGTTTGGTTTATGTAGAAACGAACGCATGAACAGTGCGGAAAAATGATGCGCCTGCGGGCAAGGGCAGGCGCATTTTTCAATAAAAAGGAGGATGCTTTATGAAGGTACTGATAGTAGGAAGCGGCGGAAGAGAACACGCCATTGCCGCCAGCGTGGCAAAGAGCCCGAAGGCTGACAAGATTTACTGCGCTCCGGGAAACGCGGGAATCGCCGAGTATGCAGAGTGTGTGGATATCGGAGCAATGGAGTTTGATAAGCTGACGGCATTTGCGAAGGAAAAAGAAATTGATCTGTGTATCGTAGGAATGGATGATCCGCTGGTAGGAGGCCTGACAGATGTACTGGAGGAGGCGGGCATCCGCACTTTTGGTCCAAGAAAAAACGCGGCGATTCTGGAAGGTTCAAAAGCATTTTCCAAAGATCTGATGAAAAAATACAACATTCCTACAGCCGCATACGAAAATTTCACAGATCCGGATAAGGCTCTGGAATATCTGAAAACTGTTACATTTCCGATCGTCCTTAAAGCTGACGGACTTGCTCTCGGGAAAGGCGTCCTGATCTGTAAGAATATGCAGGAAGCCGAAGAAGGCGTAAGGACGATTATGCTGGATAAGAAATTCGGTTCCGCCGGAAACGAGATGGTAATTGAAGAATTCATGACCGGAAGAGAAGTATCCGTGCTTTCATTTGTCGACGGAAAAACAATCAAAACAATGACGAGCGCGCAGGATCACAAGCGCGCGGGAGACGGGGATACCGGACTTAACACCGGCGGCATGGGAACTTTCTCGCCCAGCCCGTTTTATACAAAAGAAGTGGAAGAATTCTGCGAGAAATATATATATCAGCCGACAGTTGACGCTATGGCGGCGGAAGGACGTCCTTTCAAAGGCGTGATTTTCTTTGGACTTATGCTGACAGAGGACGGACCGAAGGTGCTGGAATACAACGCACGTTTTGGTGATCCGGAAGCACAGGTTGTTCTCCCACGCATGAAAAATGATATTATTGACGTGGTGGAGGCGTGTATTGACGGAACACTGGATCAGATTGACCTTCAGTTTGAAGACAATGCGGCGGTGTGTGTAGTGCTGGCGTCCGAGGGATATCCGGTAAAATATGATAAAGGATTCCCGATTTCCGGACTGGATGAATTTAAAAAACATGAAGGCTATTACTGCTTCCACGCCGGCACAAAATTCGACGATGGAAGAATTGTGACAAATGGAGGGCGCGTGCTTGGCGTGACGGCGAAAGGAAAAGATTTGAAAGAGGCCAGGGCAAACGCGTATGCGGCGACTGAGTGGGTGCAGTTTAAAAACAAGTATATGCGTCACGATATCGGAAAAGCGATCGACGAGGCATAAAATTCAGAACTGCCGGGACACTGCGAACGGGAAAAAAAGCGTCCGGAAACCGGCGGCCGTATTGCGTCAGTCAAAGCAGACCCGGATTCTTCGCCGGGATTTGCCCACAAGTCCTGAACGGGCGTTTAAAGAAAGATAACAGGAGGAACTATAAGAACATGAAAAAAGTAATGCTTACCGGGGACCGCCCCACAGGAAAACTTCATGTAGGTCATTATGTGGGGTCTCTGAGAAGGAGGGTTGAGCTTCAGAATACAGGCGATTTTGATGATATTTTTATTATGATTGCCGACGCGCAGGCGCTGACAGACAACGCAGACAATCCGGAAAAGGTGCGCCAGAATATTGTGGAGGTCGCGCTGGATTATCTTGCATGCGGCCTGGATCCGGAGAAGTCTACGCTGTTTATTCAGTCGCAGGTTCCGGAACTGTGTGAGTTGTCTTTTTATTATATGAATCTGGTCACTGTATCCAGACTGCAGAGAAATCCTACTGTAAAGGCAGAGATACAGATGCGGAATTTCGAGGCGAGTATTCCGGTGGGATTTTTTACGTATCCTATCAGTCAGGCGGCGGATATTACTGCGTTTAAGGCAACCACGGTGCCTGTAGGAGAAGATCAGATGCCGATGCTGGAGCAGACGAAGGAGATAGTGCATAAATTTAATTCGGTTTATGGAGAAACTCTGGTGGATCCGAAGATACTTCTTCCGGAAAATGAGGCGTGTATGCGTCTGCCCGGAATCGACGGGAAGGCAAAGATGAGCAAGTCGCTCAATAACTGTATTTATCTGTCTGAAGAGCCGGAGGAGATAAAGAAAAAAGTGTTCAGTATGTTTACGGATCCAATGCACATCCGCATTGAAGATCCCGGAAAACTGGAAGGAAATACAGTATTTACTTATCTGGACGCATTCTGCAGACCGGAGTATTTCCCGGAATTCCTTCCGGAATATGCAAATCTGGATGAACTGAAAGAGCATTATAAACGGGGCGGTCTGGGCGACATGAAGGTGAAGCGGTTTTTAAACAGTGTGCTTCAGGCGGAACTGGAGCCGATCCGTACCAGAAGAAAAGAATTCCAGAAAGATATACCGGCTGTTTATGAGATCCTTAAAAAAGGAAGTGAAAAAGCGGAAGCGGTAGCTGCGGAAACTCTGAGAGAAGTTAAGGCGGCTATGAAAATAAACTATTTCGATGATATGGCGCTGATTAAGGAACAGTCGGAAAAATTCGCTGAGTAAGTCGGAAAAAGAACAGAAAGACAGAGATAGAAATAAGAATGGCTGCCGTGCTGAGTAATCAGCGCGGCAGCGCTTTTGGGCGATGTAAAATAAAAAGACGCCGTAATCACGACGTCTTCTTTTACGTGCGATAGAAGATTCGAACTCCCGACCTTCTGGTCCGTAGCCAGACGCTCTATCCAGCTGAGCTAATCGCACATGTTTTAGCTGCTTCATTCACAGCAAAAGTAATTATAGTACAGATTCTTATGCATGTCAAGAGATGAATCGGTATTTTATTTATTTTTTTATCAGCAAAAATTATGGGAAAAATCTTGACAGTAAAAGACCGAAGGAATATAATATTACAGTATGACTAAAGGAGAAACAGTATGCGCCATAGCCCCGGAGTATGCTGATTTCAAATAAATAAGCTACAAAAGCAACGTTATCTGATGATTTTATAGGAGGAACACCCATGAAAACTTATATGGCTAACCCTGACAAGATTGAAAGAAAATGGTATGTGGTTGACGCTGACGGATGTACACTCGGACGTCTTGCTTCTGAAGTTGCAAAAGTGCTCAGAGGAAAGAACAAACCGGAGTACACACCGCATATCGACACAGGCGATTATGTGATCGTTGTAAACGCAGAGCAAGTAAAAGTAACAGGTAAGAAGCTTCAGCAGAAGATCTACTACAATCACTCCGATTATGTTGGAGGAATGAGAGAGACAACACTCGCTGAGATGATGGCTAAGAAACCGGAGAAGGTTATCGAGCTTGCTGTTAAAGGAATGCTCCCGAAAGGACCTATGGGAAGAGACATGATCAAGAAACTTCACGTGTACGCTGGACCGGATCATGCACATCAGGCACAGAAACCGGAAGTTCTGACATTTTAGGTAGAGTTTGAAAGGAGGATATAACAGTGGCTAACGCAAAATACTACGGAACAGGAAGAAGAAAAAAATCAGTAGCAAGAGTGTATCTTGTACCGGGAACAGGCAAGATCACGATCAATAAAAGAGACATCGATGAGTATCTCGGACTTGAGACTCTGAAGGTTGTTGTACGCCAGCCGCTCGTGGCTACAGGCACAACAGATAAATTCGACGTACTCGTAAACGTAAAAGGCGGCGGTTACACAGGACAGGCAGGTGCGATCCGTCACGGTATCGCAAGAGCTCTCCTTGAGGCAGATGCTGATTACAGACCGGTACTCAAGAGCGCAGGATTCCTGACACGTGACCCGAGAATGAAAGAGCGTAAGAAGTACGGCCTCAAAGCAGCTCGTAGAGCTCCGCAGTTCTCCAAACGTTAATCGGATACAATTATATACGATCCAGACGCCGCAAGGCGCTGCATGGCCTCTCAGGACAGATGTTCTGGGAGGTTTTTGTATTTCTTAAAGCAATAATTGAAAACAAACGGATGTTCTGTTAAAATAAACTTAATTGCTTATATTTAGAATTGCGGCATGGTGTATTGGAACAAGTAAATAATTAAAAGGAAGAGGCTGCGGTTATGAAGTTTGAAGATTTTCAGGGAATAGAAGCGACACATTTGGATTACAAAGTGTCTTTAGAAAAAGAAAAACCTAAGAGCTGGTTAAAATCTGTTGTGGCGTT
>CALWKB010000114.1 GCA_944381125.1 uncultured Mediterraneibacter sp.
AAAATCCTGTAACAGCGTTTCCGTCTCTGTCTGTGCCGAACGGAAACTGCGCCTTATTTCTGTATCCGAAAGGCTGCTCCATGCCGACGGCCGGCTCCATTACGTGATCCAGCACTTCTGCTGAAAAACAGCCGATTCGCTCCAGATTTCCCCGTACTTTGCGCGCTTTGAATTCCAGCTGTTTCCCGTAAGACATTTCCTGGATCTGACAACCTCCGCACTGTCTCGCGAATGGACAGACCGCATTTACTCTGTCCTGCGACGGACGCAGAATTTTCATAAGTCTTGCGTAACCGAAGGTTTTTCCTGCTTTTGTAATTTTGACCTCCGCCCGGTCGCCGATCACTGCGTCCTTGACAAAGAGGGTATAGCCGTCTGATTTTCCTATCCCTTCTCCATTCACACCGATATCTGTAATCTCGATTACTACTGTCTGATTCTTCTGCAGACGCGCGCTGTTTGGCCGATGCTTTGCGCCGTCCTGGATTGCGTCCGCTTGTATATTATCCTGTTTTTTTGTGTTGTTCTCCATACTGCCGTCCTTTCTATATCAGAGCAACGCCGGATTTCTCTCTTCTGATAAAACGGGGACGTAACCCCGCTTCTGTTACGTCCCCGATGTTCTCCTTAAGTTAGAATCAAAGAGCCTGTTAAATCCGAGCCAGTCTGTACCGGTCTTGCCTTTGAATATCTCTGTCAGCGTCTGAAGTTTTGCGTCCGCGTTGTCCGCCAGATTCAGGGCAAGCGCTTCTGCAAGCGCCGGTTTCTTCGGCGAACCGTATTCCAGTTCTCCGTGATGAGCCACCACGCAGTGCTTCAGCTCATTAGCCAGCTTTACAGGGAAGTCAGGCTGCTCCCTCACCGCTTCGTCAATCATCTCCACTCCGATCACTATATGCCCGATGAGCTGGCCCTCGTCCGTATAATCGTTATCCGGGAACGAAGACAGTTCCCTCGTTTTTCCAATATCATGGCACAGCGCGGCGGCAATCAGAAGATCACGATTCAGAATGGAATACGCGCCGGCGAAATATTCGCACAGGTGCACTACGCTAAGCGTATGTTCCAGCAGGCCGCCGGAAAAGCTGTGATGTACCGTCTTCGCCGCGGAATGGCTTTTGAAACGCCGGATAAAAACTTCATCCTTTACAAAGAAATATTCCAGGAGTTGCCGGAGATGACTGTTGGATACCTGACGGATATAAGCCAGAATTTCCTCATACATGCCGTCCACACTCTTCTCGGTCGCCGGCATATAATCCGCAGGATTGTACTCGCCCTCCTGAGCCCGCCGGATCTGCCGGATATTAAGCTGCAGATTTCCGTTGTAGGTGATCACATCTCCAAACACTTCTATAAAATCTTTTTCATCGTAATCTGAAATCCCCTGGGAATTCGGATCCCACACTTTTCCGTCCAGTGTTCCTGTTTTATCCTGAAGAATCAGGTTGTCGTAAGGTTTTCCGTTCCTCGTCTCCGCCGAACGTTTTCCCCTGCACAGATATATATTTCTTATAGTCTCTCCTTCATGAAGTCCGCTGATATATCTCATGTTAATCCTCTTTCTGTTTCTGTTTTATTTATGCCCCGCTGTCACAGTATACTCTACTTCCACATAACTTTCGGCTCCCAGCCGCATGCCCCGGACAGAAATGGTCTGGTCTTTTTCCGTCTCCAGCACCGCTCTCTGATAAGTTCCGAGATTTACGATTTTTTCTCCGTTTATTTCACAGATGATGTCGCCGCTCTGTATGCCGGCCGACAGCGCGGGTGAATCCGGATCTACGTCAATCACATATACGCCTTCCGGCATCCCCTGCTCTTCCTTCAGCATAGAGGTGACGGTTGTTCCGTAAATGCCGATATATGGCACCTGCTGCCCGTTTGCCAGTATCTCAATGACGGGTTTCAGATCGGATATGGCATAAGCATTCGCCATATTCGTCCCCTTTTCTTCCCATATCGAGGGCAGAGCGATTCCGACCACCTGGCCTTCCAGATTGAAGAGCACTCCCGAGCCCTCTGAAGCGGCGGCAATATCCGTCGCGATGACGCTGCACTCTCCGTCATAAAAGGTTTCTTTATAATCTGTAGAGCTGACAATGCCGTAACTGACCCCGTCCGCATAATTGAAAGTATTGCCCAGAGCGATTACCGTGTCGCCCTGCCGGATAAGATTCGAATTCCCGAGTTCCGCCACTCCGGCTGATTTCCATGTCGCCGCTGATATCTCGCTCCGAAGCACGCTGAACACTGCGAGATGACGGTTCTCGTCCCGCATTTTCAGAGAAGACGCGTATTCCGATCCATCCGCGAATACAACGGTCCATTTGTCCATGTCGCCGCATACGGAATCCGGCGCCAGAATCAGAAGCTCCCTCCCATTATCCGCCGTAATGATGCCGGTTGCCGACGTCTCTATCCCCGTCGTCTCCTCTGACCATCCGTCAGACGGCGCGACCACGGATACGATTGTCTTTTTTGCTTCGTCGGCGATGCTGTATATAGAAGCCATCATTTCGTCATAGCTCATGGCGTCCAGGTCTTTTTCGTCTTCCTGCTCCTGCACCTCTTCTTCTCCGGCTTTGTCTTCCGGAATTTCCTCATCTTCGGGAATCGTCACTGTATCCGGATCGCCCTCAAACAGGTTTTCCGCCCACGGTTTAAGCGCAAAAAAACCAAGACAGGCAAAAATCCCCAGAATCACACCGTACAGCGCAAGTCTGGCAGACTGCCTGAAAAGCCTCTCCCGGCTCATCTTTCCGGGTTTTATCGTCTCCTGCAGAAAGGAATAATTATCCTCTTTATCATTTCCGGCCTCAGGAGCCTCCTGCTCCGGATCCGGTTTTTCCCTGTGCAGCATAGGCATTCTTTCTCCTTCAGAGTATAGTATAACCGATTCATTTCGATTGTTCAATCGGAACCGTTACGAGCCGCAGGGATTTTTTCCGGCCATACCCGGCCGCCGTTTACATGTGCTCTTGTCACAAAGAATGGAATAGGGTAAAATAGTAGCATCCGTGAACTGCTATATATCGAAATAAACATTAACTGACAGGTGAATTTATGAATCAGAAGACTCTGACAAAACTTGAATATGACAAAATCATCGTTCTTCTGGAGGAGGAAGCCTCCTCCTTCCGCGGACGGCAGCTCTGCCGCCGGCTGAAGCCGATGACTGATCTTGATAAAATCAATACGTTCCAGGAACAGACGGCAGCGGCATTTACAAGAATTATCCGGAAAGGCCGCTTTTCTTTCGGAGACGCCGCGCCCGTGGAAGAATCCATGAAGCGTCTCGAAATCGGCGGCGACCTGAGTATTTCCGAACTGCTCCGCATCTGCCGGCTTCTGAAAAATGCCGCCCGGGCCAAATCCTACGGCAGGCATGACACACAGGAAGACCTGGCGGACTGCCTGGACATTTATTTTGAGCGTCTGGAACCGCTGACGCCGCTTACCAGTGAAATCGACCGGTGCATTATCTCGGAAGACGAAATCGCCGACGACGCCAGCGGCGACCTGAAGCATATCCGCCGCAGCATCGGCTCCATCAACGACCGGGTGCATTCTACGCTGAACGGCCTTGTAAACGGTTCTCTGCGTTCCTATCTGCAGGATCCGATTATCACAATGCGCGGAGACCGCTACTGTCTTCCTGTAAAAGCAGAATACCGGAATCAGGTCCAGGGCCTGATCCACGATCAGTCTTCCACAGGCTCTACTTTATTCATCGAGCCTGTTGCTGTCGTAAAGCTGAACAACGACCTGAAAGAGCTGTACGCAAAAGAGCAGGAAGAGATTCAGGTCATTCTTGCGGATCTGAGCAGCCAGACTGCCGCTTTCGTGGAAGAAATCCGCGAAAATTACCGCGCCATGACGGAGCTTGATTTTATTTTCGCCCGGGGAGCCCTGGCGCTTTCCATGCGCGCCAGCCGGCCGGTATTTAACCGGGAAGGCCGCATCCGTATACGGGAAGGCCGCCATCCGCTTCTGGATCCACGCACAGTAGTGCCGATTACGGTTTCTCTCGGCAAAGATTTCACCCTGCTGATCATTACAGGACCGAACACGGGCGGCAAAACCGTGTCCCTGAAAACAGTGGGGCTGTTCACGCTTATGGGACAGGCAGGCCTGCACATCCCTGCGGGCGACCGCTCGGAACTTGCCGTTTTTCATCAGGTGTACGCGGACATCGGAGATGAGCAGAGTATTGAACAGAGCCTGAGTACTTTTTCTTCACACATGACAAACATTGTCTCTTTTCTGAAAAAAGTAGACGAACAGTCGCTGGTACTCTTTGATGAACTCGGAGCGGGAACCGATCCCACCGAAGGAGCGGCGCTGGCCATTGCCATTCTTTCTTACCTTCACAAAAGAGGGATCCGTACGATGGCCACTACCCATTACAGTGAACTGAAGGTATACGCCCTCTCTACCGAAGGAGTGGAAAATGCCTGCTGCGAATTTGACGTGGAAAGTCTGCGTCCTACCTACCGGCTGCTGATCGGTATTCCGGGCAAGAGCAATGCTTTCGCCATATCCGGAAAGCTGGGGCTTCCGGAATTCATCATCGAAGACGCGAAAAAAAGACTCAGCGAGCAGGATATTTCATTTGAAGACCTGCTCTCCGACCTGGAAGCAAGCCGAAAGACTATCGAACAGGAGCGCGCAGAAATCCAGGCCTACCGCAGAGAAACTCAGGAACTCAAAGCACGGGCCGAAGAAAGACAGAAAAAACTGGAAGAACAAAGAGACCGGATTATCCGGGAAGCAAATGAAAAAGCCGGCGCTATCCTCCGGGAAGCAAAGGAAGTTGCCGACGAGACGATCCGTAATTTCCACAAATTCGGGAAAGAAAATATTTCCGCCGCAGAAATGGAAAAAGAGCGCGAACGGCTCAGACAGAAAATTAAGAGCACGCAGACCGACGCAGCTCCGAAAGCGCCGAAACAGAAAAAGAAATATAAAGCCAGTGATTTCCGGCTGGGAGAATCTGTAAAAGTCCTGAGCATGAACCTGACCGGAACGGTTCATTCACTGCCTGATTCCCGCGGCAATTTGACCGTGCAGATGGGGATTCTCAGCTCCCAGGTCAATATTTCCGACCTGGAGATTATTGAGGAGCCCGTATCCGACACAGTGAAAAAATTCAGCCGCACTTCAAAAAGCGGCATGAAAATGAACAAATCACTTTCCGTCAGCCCGGAAATCAATCTGCTCGGGCAAACCGTTGACGAGGCTGTCGCGAAACTGGACAAATATCTCGACGACGCCCTGCTCTCCCACCTGAATACCGTCCGGGTCGTACACGGGAAAGGAACCGGCGCGCTCAGGAAGGGAATCCATGAATATCTGCGCAGGCAGAAACATGTAAAATCCTACCGTCTGGCCGAATTCGGCGAAGGAGACGCGGGAGTAACTATTGTAGAACTTCGATAAATGCACTGAAATATGCCGGCTGCCGCGGCGCAGGCAAAAAAAATCTTTTGCTGAAGCTGCTGCCGGCTCCAAATAAGGAGGTATGTACAGCTATGCCGGGAAAACAGAAAATCCTGATTGTCGATGACGACGAAAATATTGCTGAACTGATATCGCTCTATCTGAAAAAAGAGTGTTTTGATACGAATATCGTATATAACGGAGAAGATGCGCTGGCCGCTTTTGAAACTTATCAGCCGAACCTGATCCTTCTGGATCTTATGCTGCCCGGAATTGACGGCTATCAGGTCTGCCGGGAAATCCGCGCCAAATCCGCCACGCCGATTATCATGCTTTCTGCAAAGGGCGAGGTATTTGACAAGGTGCTCGGCCTGGAACTGGGAGCGGACGACTATATTATGAAGCCCTTCGACTCCAAGGAAATGGTTGCCCGCGTACGGGCCGTGCTGCGCCGGTACCAGCCTGTCAAGGCAGCTCAGCCCCCGAAAGAAAAAACAAAATATGCAGAGTATGAAGGGCTGGTAATTAATCTGACCAACTATTCCGTCCTCTGCGACGGAAAACAGGTTGATATGCCGCCCAAAGAACTGGAACTGCTTTACTGCCTGGCTTCTTCGCCAAACCAGGTGTTTACGCGTGAGCAGCTTCTCGACCGGATCTGGGGCTATGAATACATCGGCGATACAAGAACCGTGGACGTCCACATTAAACGTCTCCGGGAAAAAATCAAAGATCATCCAGGCTGGAAATTAAGCACCGTCTGGGGCATAGGTTATAAATTCGAGACAAAATAAAACGCCGGAGAAAAAACCATGAAAAGTATTCTTCACTTAAAATTTATTGCGCTGTATATCATCTTCGGCTTCCTCTGCATATTCACAACCGCCACCCTCGGAGAAGAGCTGATCCAGAACCGCCTGGAATATAATACTTCACAGACGCTTTACCGCGAAGCTACGCTGATCGCAAGCGATTATCTGCCTTCATACTTTACGGAAGACTCTTCCGTCCAGTCTGTCCAGGCACAGCTTGCGGCCATGCGTCTTTACCTGGATTCGTCGCTGTGGTTCGTCTCCGCTGACGGGACAATGATTACCTCTTCAAACCTTGAAGGCACTTCCTCCCCGGAGGCGATTGAAAACTTCAACCCGGCGGAAGCAGGCGGAAATCAGTATATCACAGGAACATATCACGGCTATTTTGACGAAGACATGATTACGGTTATGGCTCCCGTCACCAGAAATTTTTACACACGCGGGTATCTGCTGATTCATTCCCCCATGTCTTCCATCGAAGAAAACTGCTCGGAAATTCTGTTTTCCGTCTATATATGCCTGGCTGTTATCTTTCTGATTTCCTTTATTTTTCTGCTTGGATTTCAGTTTTTTGTATATCTGCCGCTCAAGCAGATATCAGAGGCGGCAAAGCAGTACGCTTCCGGCAACCTGGACTATGAGATTCCCGTCTATACCCACGACGAGATGGGATACCTGTCCGCCTCCCTGAATTATATGGCCGTACATCTCAAAGATATGGATGATTATCAGAAAAAAATCGTGGCAAACGTATCCCATGACTTCCGTTCGCCGCTCACTTCCATCAAGGGTTATCTGACTGCGATGACCGACGGGACGATCCCGCCGGAAATGTATCAGAAATATCTGAATATCATCCTGTTTGAAACAGAACGGCTTACGGATCTGACAAAAGACCTGCTCACGTTAAACGAATTTGACACAAGAGAACTTCTGCTCGACAAATCCCGTTTTGACATTCAGGAAGTGATCAAAACCACGGCCGCGTCTTTTGAAGGCGTCTGCACGCCGAAACACATTTCCATACGGCTGCTGCTCCTTCCCGGAACAGTTTTTGTCTCCGCGGATATGCGTAAAATCCAGCAGGTGCTTTATAATCTCATTGACAATGCCGTAAAATTCAGCGGGAACGACTCTACAATCACGATAGAAACAGCTGAAAAAAATGAAAAAGTATTTGTTTCCGTAAAGGATCAGGGAATGGGAATTCCGAAAAAAGATCTGAATAAAATATGGGAGCGATTCTATAAATCAGATCTTTCCCGTGGAAAAGACAAGAAAGGAACAGGGCTTGGACTTTCCATTGTAAAAGAGATTATACAGGCTCACGATGAACACATCAATGTCGTCAGCACGGAAGGCGTAGGCACTGAATTCATCTTTTCCCTGAGCAAAGCGGATGAATAACCCGCCGTTTCAGAAAAGACAGCCCTGCAGAATCCGGATTATAATAATCCGCAGATTCTGCAGGGCTGTCTTTTTTGTGTTCGTATTAAATATCCGCATCCGGCAACATTCTGCTACAGATTCCACTTCTTATCCTGAGCGAGCCGGAGCCTGTTCATTGCTCTGGCAAGGGAAGCCTGCGTGTGATAATACTGCTGAATGCTTCTCTTCTGACGCATCTGTTCTTCGGCCCGCTCTTTTTGTTCCTGAGCTCTGCGGACGTCGATATCTTCCGGCCGCTCCGCGGTATCTACCAGAAGCGTTACACGGTTATTTACGATCTCCGCGAATCCGGTTCCAACGGCGATTTCACACCATTTTCCCTCTTCCGCCTCCATGCGGGCAATCCCTACTTCAACGGCGATCACCATATTTTCATGATGAGGAAGAAGGCCGACCTCGCCGTCCGGAGCCGGAAGAACCAGGCTGCGGCATCTTCCTTCAAAAAATACTTTGTCACTTGCAATTATTTTCAGACCAAATGTATCCATATACACCTACTCCCGTCAGGCCTGCGCCTGTTCCGCCTTCGCCTTTGCGATCACGTCGTCTATTGTTCCCACATTGAAAAACGCGGACTCCGGATACTCATCCATCTCTCCGTCAATAATCATCTTAAATCCCCGGATCGTCTCTTTCAGCGGTACGTATCTTCCGGGGATTCCGGTAAACGTCTCCGCCACAAAGAACGGCTGGGACAGGAAACGCTGTATCTTTCTGGCGCGCATTACGGTATCCTTGTCCTCGTCAGAAAGCTCTTCCATGCCCAGGATGGCGATAATATCCTGCAGTTCCTTATATTTCTGAAGGATGGCGATTACCTTGTTCGCCACCTCGTAGTGCTCCTCTCCGACCACGTCCGCTTCCAGGATGCGCGAACTGGATTCCAGCGGATCAACAGCCGGATAAATACCCTGTTCTACGATCTTTCTGGAAAGAACCGTAGTCGCGTCCAGATGAGCGAATGTAGTCGCGGGCGCCGGGTCCGTCAGGTCGTCCGCCGGCACATATACGGCCTGCACACTGGTTACAGAACCGTTTTTCGTGGAAGCGATTCTCTCCTGCAGTTCGCCCATTTCCGTCGCCAGAGTAGGCTGATATCCCACGGCCGACGGCATACGTCCCAGAAGTGCGGACACCTCGGAGCCTGCCTGTGTAAAACGGAAAATATTATCAATAAACAACAGCACGTTCTGATGCTGCTCGTCGCGGAAATACTCCGCCATTGTAAGTCCGGTCTCCGCCACGCGCATACGCGCTCCCGGCGGCTCGTTCATCTGTCCGAACACCAGCGCCGTCTTCTCCAGGACACCGGATTCCTTCATCTCTGACCAGAGATCGTTTCCTTCTCTGGAACGCTCTCCCACGCCGGTAAAAATCGAATATCCGCCGTGTTCTGTGGCAATATTGCGGATCAGCTCCTGAATCAGGACGGTTTTGCCGACGCCGGCTCCGCCGAACAGACCGATCTTTCCGCCCTTTGCGTAAGGAGCCAGAAGATCAATAACCTTGATTCCGGTTTCCAGAATTTCCACAACCGGGCTCTGCTCTTCAAATGTAGGCGGATTTCTGTGGATCACCCATTTTTCCGCATCTTCAAGCGTCTCTCCGTTGTCGATGGTTTCACCAAGTACATTGAACAGCCGGCCCAGCGTCTTTTCGCCTACCGGAACTTTGATGCCTGCTCCTGTCGCGGTCACTTCCATGTCTTTGCAGAGACCTTCGCTGGCGGACAGCATCAGACAGCGCACCTCGTTATTTCCCAGATGCTGCGCCACCTCCATAATGCACTTTTTGCCGTGGTTTTCAACTTCCAGCGCATCTTTGATATAAGGGAGGCTGCCATCTTCAAATAATACGTCAACAACAGGACCCATTACCTGTGTGATTCGTCCTTTACTCATATTTTACCTCCTGTTCTGCTGCGCTCTTGCGCCGCTGCAGACTTCTGTAATCTCCTGTGTAATCGCCGCCTGCCTTGCCCTGTTGTATACGATCGACAGTTCCCGGATCAGGCTCTGCGCGCTGTCCGTAGCGGATTTCATCGCCATCATACGGGCATTGTGCTCGCTGGCATACGCCTCGACAAGACAGCCGTATATCATACCTGTAATGTAATTCGGCACAATCGCCTTCAGCACCGCCTCCACGGACGGATACAGCGCGATTGCCTCACGGTGAACATTAAGAGGCATCTTCATCTCGTTAAATGAGCTTCTCTCAAGGGGCAGAAGCCTCAGCGTCTCGGCGTCAGCCTGTACGGAATTTTCCATGCGGGTGTAGACGATATGAATCTCGTCCAGCTCCCCTCGTCTGAACTCATCGATCAGCACGCCGGATATGTCTCTGGCTCTGTGCATGGTAGGCTTCTGCACCGTATACTGAAAACTGCTCTCTATCTCAACGCCGCGTCTGGCGAAATAATGACGGCCCAGTTCGCCTACAATATACAGCTTGTGCCGGCCGGGCCTTGCCAGAATCTCTTCCGCCAGCTTTACTACATTGTGATTATACGCTCCGGCCAGACCTTTATCCGCCGTCACGACAATGGTGCCTATCTTTCTCTCTTCCGCGGGGATCTTTTCCCTCATATCGAAGAAAGGATGTTCCAGATCAGGCACATGCCGCAGGATTCTTGAGATTTCTCCCTGAAGCGCATAGAAATAAGGTTCGGTGTCCGCCAGCTTTTTCCTCGCGTGCGTCATTTTTGAGGAAGATATCATATACATGGCATTGGTAATCTTCATCGTGTCTTTAACACTGCTGATCCTGCTCTGTATCTCTCTGATATTTGCCATAGTATCACCTGCTCTTCTTAAAATCCTTCCTTAAATTCTTTCGCTTTTTCCACGATCTTCTCTATCAGCTCATCAGACAGAATCTTTTTCTCCTCGATTTCCTGTCCGATCTCCGGATATTTTGACTCAAAGAAGCCAAGCATCTCCGCCTGAAATCTCTTAATATCCTGTTTCGCGGTTCCCAGCAGAACTTTATGTGTCGCGGCACAAAGGGTTATTACTTTCTCATGCAGGCTTAAGGGCTGCCCGAGAGGCTGCTTCAACAGTTCCATCAGGCCGCTTCCGTACTCCAGCTGTTCCTTTGTCGCCGCGTCCAGGTCGGAACTGAACTGGGTAAACACTTCCATCTCGCGGTACTGCGCCAGATCAATACGGATGCTTCCGGACGCTTTTTTCATAGCCTTTGTCTGCGCTGCGCCGCCCACACGGGATACGGACAGACCTACGTTTACGGCCGGGCGCATACCGGACGCGAACAGGCCGCTTTCCAGGAAAATCTGGCCGTCTGTAATAGAAATCACATTAGTCGGAATATACGCGGATACGTCTCCGGCCTGTGTCTCAATAATCGGAAGCGCTGTAATAGATCCGCCGCCCTTCTCGTCGCTTAAGCGGCTGGAGCGCTCCAGCAGTCTCGAATGAAGATAGAATACATCTCCCGGATATGCCTCACGTCCCGGAGACCGTCCAAGCAGCAGAGACAGGGCGCGGTACGCTACCGCGTGTTTGGACAGATCGTCATACACGATCAGCACGTCTTTCCCCTGATACATAAAGAACTCTGCCATCGCAGTTCCCGCATAGGGAGCGATATACTGAAGCGGAGCGCAGTCGCTGGCTGTGGAAGATACCACGATCGTGTAGTCCAGCGCTCCGTGGTTCTTCAGGGAATTTACAACCTTTGCCACAGTCGACGCCTTCTGGCCGACGGCGACGTAAACACAGATAACATCTTTGCCCTTCTGATTCAGAATCGTATCCAGAGCAATGGATGTTTTTCCTGTCTGACGGTCTCCGATAATCAGCTCTCTCTGCCCCCGTCCGATCGGGAACATTGCGTCGATGGACAGAATGCCTGTTTCCATCGGAACACTGACAGACTTTCTGTCAATAATGCCCGGCGCTTCTCTCTCCACCGGATAATAATCTTCTTCTTTAATCTCCCCGCGTCCGTCGATGGGTTCTCCCAGAGCGTTGACAACACGGCCTACAAATCCGCTTCCCACCGGCACGCCCGCCTGTTTTCCCGTACGGGCGACTTTTGTGCCTTCACGGATCTGCGTGTCGCTTCCGAACAGGATGCATCCGATCTCATTTTTGCGGATGTCCTGGACCATTCCCTTCTGTCCGTTTTCAAATGTAATGATCTCTCCGTACATCGCGTGGTCTATGCCGTATATAGTGGCAATTCCATCGCCCACGGAGATGACAGTGCCTACTTCACTGTCTTTGCTCATCGCGTCAAAATTTTCTATTTCTTCTTTCAGTATGGAGATTATCTCATCTGAATTGATTGAACTCACCTTGCTCACCTCCAGGTTAACTTTTGTTTCAGTCTGTCAAGACGTCCTCTGATACTCCAGTCATACTCGTCATCTCCTGCCCGGAGAACAAATCCTCCCAGCAGGCTCTCGTCCCGGCACACCTGGATCTCTGCTTCTTCAGCGCCGTATCTTTCCCGCAAAAATACTTTCATTTTTTCAAGCTGCTCCTGTGACGGAGGCTCCACACAGGAAAGCCGTGCAGCCACCACATGATCCTGCTCCCGGCAGTACGCTTCATACGCCTCGAATATCTCATCTGCAATACCCAGTCTCTGATGCCGGCAGGCCGTTTTGAGAAAGTTTCTGATCTCTGCCGGAAAGATTCTGTCGATCAGCCGGAACTTTTTCTCACAGCTGACTACCGGACTGTCAAACACTTCCGTCAGACAGGGACTTTCCGAAAAAATCCTCTTCGCTTCCCGCAACGCTTCCTTCGGAATATTCAGCTCGTACAATACCTGCGCATATCTTTTGGCTTCCGGAGAACAATATTTCTTCCTGTTATTTGTCTGCGTCGTCATGGTTTTCACCTACTTCTTTCAGAAACTGATCGTAGATTCCCTGATTGCCGCCTTCCGGACTCACGATCTTTTCCGCTGACGCTACAGCCAGCCCTGCGATTTCGGACTGCAGTTCTCTCATGGTTTTCTCCCTTTCAAGACGCACGGTCTCTTTTGCCGATTCAATCATGCTTCCGGCTTTTTCTCCGGCTTCGCCTATAATGCGCTCATACTCCGCCTTTGCGTCTGTACGCGCCTGCTCAAGCATCTCTGCGGATTCCTGCCTGGCGCCTTTGAGCGCATTCTGGTATTCCTGCTTCATCTTCATAGCGTCATCCTGGGCAGTCTGCGCGTTTTTCAGCCCCTCTTCAATCATTTTTCTTCTCTTTTCCATGATCCCTGTCACAGGACGGATCAGAAAATGTCTGAGCAGAAAATAAAGGACAACAAGGTTTATCATCTCATAGACAAGATTCATGTCTAATCTCAGCACCTCTTTACACCGCCTTTCTCTTTCATACCCGTTCCGTTTTCCGGAACTTTTCTCACCTTATACCGTCCTGCTTTTTAGAGGAAGAAAATGATCAGAAGTCCGATGATAAAACCGTAAATAGCTGTCGCCTCTGCAAGCGCGCATCCGAGAATCAGAGTTTTGCTGATCTTGCCCTCTGCCTCAGGCTGTCTTGCGATCGCCTCAGTTGCCTTTGCTGTTGCCAGACCGATACCGATACCTGCTCCAATACCTGTTAATACTGCGATACCTGCTCCAATTGCAATTAATGTTGCCATAATTTCAATCTCCTTTTTCTTTCATTTTTTTGTTAATATTTATTTTCCCCCGGGCGGCGCATACCTTTTTGCCGTTGTCTTTCCCCGGGACGCGCCTGCTGTTCTCTGTCTTTTAGCATGCGCCTGCATTTTCTGTTTTTACTCCATCTCTTCATTCATAAACAGAGCGGTCAGGAAGACAAATACGTACGCCTGCAGCAGACCGTCAAAGATATCAAAGTAAAAACTTACCGGGATAGGAATCAGGAGCGGTACAAGTGTTTTCAGAAGCTCCATAACCACAAACCCCGCAAGCATATTTCCAAAAAGCCGCA
>CALWKB010000115.1 GCA_944381125.1 uncultured Mediterraneibacter sp.
GGTACATTCCTTTTGTATCTTTATATGCCGGATAACTTCTGTGGTCAATCCGCGCAAGCAAGCTCCTTAATTCTGCTGATGTCTGCATATGTTCTCCTTTCAGGGCGCGTTCCGCGCCAAAACTTACCGCTCTCTGCCTGCGGAGGCGGGAGGCGTCTCACATCTGATATTCTTTATATTCTCATCTAAAAAGAAAGTATAACACAAGTACGGGAAAAAAGAACCTGAAAAAGGAGCCCGAAAACATAATGTTTTCAGGGCTCCGTAATCAGTCATTTCAAGACTCGTCTGTCAGTCTTTCTGATATCCGTAATTATTTTTTCTTTTTCTGCACTGCCGTAAAGACACATCCTGCACCCGAGATCACTGCCAGAGCAGCCCATGGCAGAACCCTTGTGCTGTCTCCTGTTTTTGGACCTTCTGTCTGAGTACCGGACGGATCATCTCCGCCAGGCTGCTGATCGTCCCCGCCGGGTTTCTGATCGTCTTCGCCAGGCTGCTGGTCATCCCCGCCGGGTTTCTGGTCGTCCTCGCCGGGCTTCTGGTCGTCTTCGCCGGGTTTCTGGTCGTCTCCGCCGGGTTCAGTCTCTTCTACAAGATCGTTGACTGCTTTGTTCAACTGCGAAGACGCATTATCCACATCCGCCTGATTTGCGTCCGGATTGTCATAGACTTCCTGCGCATTTGCGATAGCCTGCTGAAGCGCCGCATAGCTTTCCGCTGTATATCCCTCCGGCGCAATCTCTTTCGCCGCCTCGAGCGATGCTTTCAGATTGTCTTTATTTACCGGAGTCTCTATCGGTTCATCCTGCGTGTCTTTCACTGTAACTTTAAACTCCGCAGTCTTTGTTATATCACCTTCTGTATAGGAAATAACAACTGTCTTTTCTCCTGCTTCAGCGGAATCAAATCCGGTTACTTTATAATCGCCGTACGAAAGAATATGTTTTGTTCCGTCGCCGTATACCGCGATAACCACCATTCCGTCGCTGTCAAATACTTCACCTGCTTCATACTCTGTTTTCTTCGGAGCGATTACTTCCAGACTTTCCAGATTCCGGGCGGATTCATCCCTGTGTTCCCGGATTATAATGTAGTTGACATTAATCGTGCTTCCACCGATCTTATCTTTTTCTACATTTATCGTCATATATCCGTCTGCCGCCGGCTGTATGCCTTCCATGGACGCCACGCTGGTTCCGCCTGATGCGATCTGTACATTTTCCGCAATCAGAATTCTGCTGTCTTCGTCCGCAGAATTTGCGTATACATTAACTCCTGAACTGTTGCCCCAGTGGTTGCCCACGCATACTTCCACATCGTAAGTCTTGTCTGCCTCCAGCTCAAACTTATAATCTACACTCAGTTTATCAAGTTCCGATGCGTAGTCCTGTCCTCTTGCATAGCGGAAAGTCGTCGTCTTCGGCTGTCCGTCTGCGCAGTCTGCTTCACTGTTCTGGTTCGCCCACGTATATTTTGTATATACACCGTCCGCGCCGGGGTCTTCCGAAGGTGTATTGACTCCTGCCGGATCGACAACGCCCCACTCCATTCCTGTTTCCGGATCCTCCCCGAAAATCTGGTCTGTCACAGAGTTCAGGCTTCCGAAGCTGTCTCCGTCGCTGAGAGTCGTCACTCCATGATCGCCGCAGTCGACAAAATACAATAGATCCATATTCTCTGACAGGCTGTTTATCGCATCTGTCAGATTGTCATACGCCGTGTTGATTTCTGCCTGCTCTGCATCCGGATTGTCAAGGACAGTTCCGGCTGCCTCCATGGCCTCCCGGAACGCCGTCCAGTTCGCGTCAGGATATTCTCCCTGCTCCAGGTCTTTATACGCATTATACAGTGCTTCAAGAGAAGCTTTTGCGCTGTCCGGCTTCGCAAAGTATATCTGTACGTCCTGATCCGCCTGAACATCTGAGATATGAAGCGTATAGACTCCACTCTCCTCATCATATACTGCGGCTTCTGTATAATCTTCACCATTCACAAGAACACTGATCAGATCCTTTCCCTGCTCCGGTTTTATTGTTACATTATATTCTCCGTCTGCCGGAACGGAATTCTGATCCGCATAAGCTGTTCCGCCGTCACTGAACGCAGTACTGATCAGATATTCTTCCTCCAGTCCCTGCGCGCTGTCAAGCGCCATCGGCGTAATTACAAACCGGTCGAAATTCGGCGTGTAGTTCGGGAGCGTATCAAGTCCGGGAGTTCCCGTTGTACCGCCGTAGGTTACATTCCAGCTGTTGTCATTGTAAATTCTGATCGTGTTTTCGCCTTCTTTGAGATCCAGAGTAATCGTTTTCTCATCAAAGGTATCGTCTGAAAACGTATTGATAAAGAAATATCTGTCCGTATCGTTTTTCAGATTTCTGAAATCAATAAACCGGTCGATGCCGTCCGCCAGTTCTCCCATGTAGATGCCGTCCGGAAGTTTATCTCCGCCCAGCGCTTTCTGGCCGTACGGCGGAAGAGTTACATAGTCTGTTTCTCCCTCTGCCGGATCTGTAATCGTAATATATGTCATCTGAATCGTCGCGTCCTGCGACGTCGCCTTGACAGTCAGCTCAACTTTACCGTTTTCATTTGTCTGCGCCTGTGTCAGATCGATATTCATCGTTTTTTCCTGTCTTCCGGTCACATTATAAGTTTCCGCCACATCCGCGGCTCCTTCCGCGCTCAGCGTCACCGTCGGATTTGAGGCATTGCCCCATGTATTGCTCATGCCTGTGGTCACACTGTAAACGCCGGGATCCAGTTCAAACTTATACGCCACATAACGGGGATTGATTCCGCTTTCGCTCTGATTGTGCGCATAACGGAATGTATCCGCTTTATTTTTGCCGTCTGTAAGATCGCCTGCCGCATTGGACAGCGCTTTCTGATAATTTGTATAAACCGCTTTGTCGTCCGGGCTGGAAACTTTGCTTCCCTCGCCCGGCGTCTCCTTTTCACCGTTTTCCTCATCCATCAGCACGCCCCAGCTGTATCCCGTCTCCGGATCCTCGCCGTAGAGCTGATCGGTTACGGAGTTCAGACTTCCAAAAGCATCTCCTTCCGACAGCGTAGACGGATCATGGTCGCCGCAGTCGACAAAGTAATACTGTTTCAGTTCTTCATCTTCCGCCAGCTGGAATACCGGAGAATCAGACTCTCCGTTTACTTCCACCACTGCATACTTATCAATAATTTTGATATTGTAGGAATGGCTTCCCGCAAGATCTTCATTGGAGTGGAATACCTGCATCTGGTATTTTCCGGCTGAAGGAGCATTGTACGTAAATTCCAGATAATCCGGATTCTCATAAGCTCCTTCCATGCCTTCCACATACTGTCCGCCGGAAGCGCTCTCGCTGTCCGCAATCTGAATGGAATCAGCCAGTTCGGTAGGAACCGCGTCTTCTGCTTCAATAGTTGTGGAATTATCCTGGGACGGAAGCGCTCTTACGCGCATATAGTCAAGTACTCCGGCAGTCATATCCAGATCGATCACATTAATGCCCTTCTGCAGATATACAGAAGCTGTCGCTTCCTGCCAGTCTTCCCCTGCCTGAAGGGAAATAGTCTTATTTACCCTGTCCAGAGTAACCGCGGTATTTCCCACGTAAATATTTGCCTCTCCCTGGCTGTCGGACTGATAGCGCAAGGTAATGTTGTACAGACCGCTTTCTTCTACGACTACTGTATTGCGGATGCCGCCGCCTTCCGGCACGGAACGTCCGGAAAGTCCTGCAACATATCCGTTTCCTGAATAGCCTGCAAGATCTGTCTCTGTAGCTACTGTGGAATCTGTATTTCCAAGCAGCCTGTTTACATCGGCAAGCTCGGCCTCATATACTTTGTTGAATCGGGCCGTTTCCTGCCCGTAAACGCCGGCATAGGACACACGGAGGAAATCATGGAACAGCATGCCGCCGTCTACCTTAACCGCATCTGAAGTGGTCACTGTAATGGTGTGTTCGCCTGCCGTCATATCGAAATAAAGAGTCTTTGTGCCTGTCATAGTCTGGAAAAGGGTCGACTCCATTGTAACGGTCTGCGCCTCTCCTCCGTCCAGAGCAAAGGACTGCTTTGCATTGACCGGATTATGGGTATTCATGTCATTGCGGTTCGTCCCCTGGCCGTTTCCATAGTTAAAATCCATCCGGTATCTTCCGTCAGCAGGAACATTTACCGTATATGTAAGAACTGCTCCGGAGGGCATGTCCGCCGCCCGGTTTCCGGAAGTGCCGTCGCTTGACATATAGTAGCTCGGATTTGTTGATGCCGACGAAGCCGAAGCTGTACCTGCCAGTTCCGCGTTCTCCGCTTCATAGATATCTCCGGTTGTTCCGTAAAGGACCCGTCCGGGCTTCTCATTTTCCGCCGCCTGTGTCACGGTCAGATTATACGCGTTTTCAAACTTCATATTCGGAATTGTCACCGTAACACTTCCGTCTTCATTTACCGGGTATGTTCCTTCCAGAATTACCGGCGTCTCGTTCAGCGCGCCGTGGAACCCTGTAAACATAGTCTCCTGTACTGTTACATGGACTTTCTCCTGACCCGCGAAAGTCTCTGTGGATGCCAGGTTGTCGAGCTGTACTGTCGTATCTCCGGTAAATCCGCCCAGAAGAGTTGTGGAAAGCTTCTTGGCTTCGTCCATGGAAGAAATTCCATAAAGTCCGCCGTACCAGTCCGTACTCTCTACCGGCTGGGTTGTGCCGGACATATCACCGTACCATTTATACAGCCACCATGCGCCGTTTCCTTCGTTGGCTCCTGCCGCAAGATCGTTCAGATTGTTTGCCTGATGCCAGAATGGCAGACAGCCTGTCACCTTCTCGTCTTCGATCCGGGCAATCCAGTTGACCAGACGCCCTGGAACTCCGCAGTATTCCATCTCAGCATATTCATTAAAACAGATCTGGGGAATCTCCGGAACTCCCGAAGTACCGTTGGCCTCATTGTATTTTGTCCAGTCTGTACTGTTCCAGATATTCCGGAAATCGTCCATATGTCCGGATATCGTACTCAGACAATCTGTCTGAAGTTCATGCCAGGTAATTACATCCGGCATACAGTTATTGTCGGCACAAAATTGTATGTATGTGCTGAAGCTCTGCCCGGATGTAAACTGCCATCCGTATCCGGCTGAATTCGGACCTGCAAGAGAAGCCTCCTCATCTACAGATTTAATCGAATCATAAAAACGTTTCCAGGAATTCTGAAAGTTTCCTCCATTCGGAGTACCCTCATTGATCGGAACGTAAACGATAGCCTCGTCAATATCCACCCGGCTGCCGATCGCGTCTTTCGGTTCCTCCGGCGTGCCGTGCTCCTCTTTCCATTCCGCCTTCCATGCCACAACTGCCGGACAAATATAGTTTTCCAGATCACTGCAATACTGGTCGGTTGTTGCCGTTACGCCAAATACTCCGTAATAATTGCTGTTGTACATCTGGATCTGCTCGCCGCCGCTCTCCAGGAACGTCTTCGCCACATCCAGGGCGTCTCCGTAGGGATGCTCTGTTCCAACTGCGCCCTTCGTAACAAGAATCTTGGATTTCAGCGGTACGATAGTGTTCGTTGTGGGCACATCTTCGCTGCTGACGCCGTACAGAAATCCCGCCGCGCCATGAATAATGTCCCCTGTATTTGCCGACGGATCCATATTTACCGTCAGGGTTGCCTGGGGATTTGTTTCCGCCGCCTCTGCCGTCAGCCCGGTAAAACCTGCCGGGACAACGCCTGACGCAATTACCACAGCTGCCACAAATTTTGCTGTCAGACTTTTTGCTTTCCGCCTCAGAGGCGTCCTGCTTTCTGAACAATTTTTCAGACTTTTCCTCACTTTAACATAAACCTCCTTATACCATATTTATTTTAATTTTATTCCATTTACAACTCTACGTAAACTCGACAAATCTAAAAAAGGAGTAAAAACCTAAACAACATTTTATTTCTGACAGAAACGAGCCGGCAGGCGGGTTATCCCGCCTGCCGGCCCCTGTTTCATCCCGCGGAACTGCTATCCGCGTCTTTTCCGGTATATCAATGTTACAGCCGCTGTTCCCGTGCTCAGCGCCGCTCCTGCCTTGAGTAGAGGATCTCTATAATAAATTCTGTGTCGTCAATTACATCTGTTCTTTATCCAATCCTTACAAACACCGGCATAGTCTCCAGCGTCACCGGCACGTCAGTCCAGGTTTCTCCTTCATATTTTTCGTCTGTCTCCTGCAGTTCCCAGCCGCATCCGGCCGGAAGATAGACTCTTCTGGTCTTTACGCCCGCCTCCAGGATCGGAGCCACCAGATATCTGTCGCCGTACATGTACTCATCTTCTACTTCCCAGCAGGTTTTATCTTCCGGGAATTCATAGAAGAGGGTCCGCATCACCGGCGCGCCCGTCTCGTGGGCCTCTTTCATAAGGCTGCGGGTATAATCCCGCATTTTCTCCCGCATGCGCATATATTTTACACAGATCTCATATACTTCTTCTCCGTAGCTCCACACTTCATTGGCCGCTCCGGAACAGCACGCCGCTCCTCCTGTGGTGCCGAACTGGGGCTGTCTTGGCTCCCGGTCGCCGTGGAGACGCATGACTGGGCAGAAGGTTCCCCACTGGAACCAGCGTACGAACAGTTCCCGGAAAGCCGGATCATTTGGGTCTCCTCCATGGAACCCGCCGATATCCGTCGTCCACCAGGGGATCCCCGCCATGCCCATATTCAATCCCGCGGCCAGCTGATTTCTCATACTGGAGAAACTGGAAGCAATATCTCCTGACCACACAAGGGCGCCGTACTTCTGGCTTCCCGCCCACGCGCAGCGCAGCAGATTGACGATATTTTTCTGTCCTTCCGCTTCCATTCCCTCATAAAATGTTTTTGCATATTCTACCGGGTAGATATTGCCGATCTCCAGATCCGTGCCCCGGTAGTAACGGTAATTGTCAAAGTCATAGGCCGTATATTCCGGCTCCGCCTCATCCAGCCAGAACACTTTAATACCTTTATCATAATAATTCTTTTTCGCCTTATTCCAGACATACTTTCTCGCCTCGGGATTAGTGGCGTCGTAATGGATCGTCGCTCCCATGAAGTCAAGTCCGGTGCGCACGCCTCTCTCCGTCCGGATCAGATAACCTTTTTCCAGCATTTCCTCATAGTTTTCCGAATCCCGGTCCACTGTGGGCCAGATAGATACCATAAGCTCGATGCCCATTTCTTTGAGTTCTTTTATCATTGCGTCCGGATCCGGCCAGTATACCGGGTCGAACTTCCACTCGCCCTGCTTCGGCCAGTGGAAATAATCTACAACAATCACGTCGATGGGCAGCTTTCTTCTTTTATATTCTCTTGCTACTTCCAGCAGTTCTTCCTGGGTCTGATAGCGGAGTTTGCACTGCCAGAATCCCAGTCCGTACTCCGGCATCACAGGCACGGTTCCGGTCGCCCGGGCGTACGCATGCTCGATCTCCGCCGGGGTATCGCCCGCCGTAAACCAGTAGTCCATAGCCTTTGTGGCCAGATTTTCAAAGCTCATAATATTACTGCCAAACACGGCCCGCCCTACCCCCGGATTATTCCACAGAATACCGTATCCCAAAGAGGATAATGCAAACGGCACGCTTGCCTGGGAATTCCTGTGGGCCATCTCCAGATCCGTCCCTTTCAGATTCAGATAGGGCTGCTGATACTGGCCCATGCCGTAGATTTTTTCATTTCTGTCAAGAGACTCAAACCGTACGGTAAAATGATAGTCCCCGCCGATATTCGGGCGGAATTCCCGCGCTTCTACTTCGATGGCGCTACATTTTGGATCTGTCACATCCCGGCGGTTTCTCCAGTATTCCTCCAGAAGGAGCCGGCCGTCCTGGTTGTACATGGTGATTTTTCCCCGGCCTGTGACATGGACTTTCAGCTTTCCGTTTACCAGGTCGGCGCCGTCTTCTCCTATATGGATACTGCACGCAGAGTCTTCCGGCTTCAGAAGCGCCCAGTCCTCATCCGGCATTGTACAGTTTTTTGTAGCTCTTACCCGGACCGAGTTCTGTCCCCACGGCTCGATCCAAAGTTCTTCCGCGTCATAGTGAAAAATCAGTCTGTTCTTTTCCTGTCTGAGCATCTTTATACCCTCCTTTTTTTCTGCCGCAGCCTTATCCTTTGACCGCGCCGCTCGTCATACCGCTGATAATGTATTTCTGCATAAAGATAAAGATCAGCGCTACCGGTATAATCGTCACAACGGCAAATGCCGTCAGGTAACTCCATTTTGTTCCGTACTGTCCCATAAAGTTAAAGATTCCCGCCGTGATCGGCCGCTTCTGCTGGTCGATAATAAATGTCATGCCGTACGCCAGATCGCCCCACGCATAGAGGAAGGAGAAGATCGCGCATACCATAACGCCCGGCTTCGCGATCGGTATCAGCACCCGGATAAACGCGCTGAACCGGTTGCACCCGTCGATATACGCCGCCTCCTCCAGATCTCTCGGGATGGATGCGAAATAATTTTTCAGTATCAGAATCGAAAACGGAATGCCGATTGTAGCGTCCGCCAGAATCGCCGCTCCCGGCGTATTATAAAGATTCATTCCTCTGAACAGGATAAACATGGGCGTAAGCAGCACCGCTACCGGAAGCATCTGGGTCACAAGAAATCCAAGCAGCATAACCTTGCGTCCCCGGAACCGGTATTTCGCGATTCCGTATGACGCCGGAACAGCCAGGATAACGGAAATCAACGTCGCTCCGATGGAAATAATAAAACTGTTCGCAAAAGACTGGAACATATTGAAGTCGCCCGTCTCCACCTGAGCCGCATAGGACGCCAGATTCAGCTTCTCCGGTATGATGGTCGGCGGGATCCGGAAGATCTCCTGCTCCGTCTTCAGCGACGTCATCAATATCCAGAAAAGAGGAAACAGAAGTACGCACAGCAGTACAACGGACAGTATGCTGAGTATCACATTTTTTTTGCCTGTTATTTTTTTCTCTCCGCCCATTATTCATTTTCCTCCTTTGTCGCCCGAAGATAAAATACTCCGACAATCAGCAGAATTACGAGAAGAACATTGGCCACGGCCGCGCCTTTGCTGTATTTGAACAATTCAAAGGACAGTTTGTAAGAATACGTGGACAGCATATGCGTGGAGTTTACCGGTCCCCCGCTCGTCATTACATATACGAGATCATACACCTTGAATGTATAGATGAAGCCCAGAATCAACACCGATTCAATCGTCGGCCGCAGAAGGGGAAGGGTAATCTTAAAAAATGTCTGCACTTTCCCCGCGCCGTCCAGCGCCGCGCTCTCGTAAAGTTCTGTGGGAATAGTCGTAAGTCCTGTGGATATCAGAATCATATTAAAGGGAATTCCGATCCACACATTGGCGCAGATCAGTGCGAACATAGCCGTATTGGTAGACGTCAGCCAGTCAATATTCTCTTTAATCAGCCCCAGACTCTGAAGCGCATAGTTCAGAATTCCTACGTCTGTTCCGAAAATAAATTTAAAAATCAAAGCCGTTACCGTAATCGGTATCATCCACGGAATCAAAAGCAGGCCCCTGACTACTTTGGATGTTTTAAAATTCTGATTGAAAAACAGAGCCAGCAGAAATCCGATGATAAACTGGAACACCAGGCAGCACACGGTAAATATCAGTGTGTTGAGCAGCGACCGTATAAACACCGGATCCTGAAAAATATCTATGTAATTCTGAAGGCCTGCAAAGGGTTTGTCCGGTTTGGTAAGAGTTCTCACCGTAACATCCTGAAAGCTGAGAACGATGTTTCTCACGATCGGATATCCCACAAATACAAGCATATATACGAACGCGGGCAGGACAAAGAGGATTCCCACGTTGTCATATGCAAACAGCCTTTTCCGTGTTTTTTTCATGTCTGTATCCTCCTATCTCAGGGTAAAAAAGGGGAGTATACGGATTATTTCCGTATACTCCGTACCCTTTTTATATATCTTATTGTCCTACGATTCCGTCAATTGTCGCCTGCGCTTCCGCCGCCGCGTCCGCCGGCTGCGCCTCGCCTGTCATTACCTTGTTAAATGCCAGGGAGATCGCGTTGGATACTTCCGGCCATTCAGCCAGAGGACCTCTTGCCTTCGCGTAGTTCAGTTCTTCTGTAAATGTCTGCATTACCGGATCTTCCGCGAACTGGCTTTCAGCGATTGTCTTGTCCGCTGAGATATATCCGAACGCGTCCATCAGGTACTCTACCTGTTCCTGGGAAGTCGCGTACTCGAGGAAGTCAAGAGCGCCTTCTTCATTTCCGTCTTTGATCACCGCATAGTTCTCACCGCCGAGGCAGGATGCATATTCTGCGTCCTTCGGAATCAGAGCCACGTTCCAGTTCAGATCCGGCGCTTCCTGCTGCATAGTCGGGATCTGCCACGGTCCGTTGATCATCATCGCAACGTTTCCTGAGATAAACTGATTCATAACGTCGCCCTGGGTCCAGTTGATGCACTCTTTGCTCATCGCGCCGGAGTCAACCAGGTCTTTCGCAAGTGTAAGCGCTTTGATGCCGCCCTCTGAATCAATTGTGTAGGAATCTGTTCCCGTGGACCATACCCACGGCATAAAGTTGAAGGTTCCCTCTTCATTCGCCAGACTGCAGAACGCAAGTCCCGTCACATTGTCTTTCGTAAGCTTCTGCGCGGTTTCTTTCAGTTCATCCCATGTCGTCGGAACATCGCATCCCGCTTCTTTTAACATATCCTCATTGTAGTAAAGTCCCAGACAGTTTACTCCGAACGGCACGCCATAGAGCGTTCCGTCGATCGTACAGGAGTCAACCGCTCCTTCGTAGTAGTTGGATACGTCAAACTTGTCAGTGATATCCGCGAAGATATCCATTACCGCATAAGACGCATGATCCGGTGAATCCAGAATCGCGATGTCCGGAAGTTCGTCCGCGGACGCTCCGATGGAGAGCTGTTTCTTAAAGTCTGCGAAGGGCACGTACTTCGCGGTCACCTCATATTCATCCTGGGAAGAGTTATAATCTGTGATGACCTTGTCAAGAGCCACCTGATGTCCTTCCGTCTCCCAGTAATACCATATGGTTACTTCTTTATCGCCTCCGCCGCTTTCTTTGTTTTCTCCGTTTCCTGAATCTCCGCCGCAGCCCGCCAGCATTCCCGCTGTCAGCGCCGCAGTCATTGCAAGAGCCAGAATTCTTTTCTTCTTCATATTGTTGATTTCCTCCTTCTTCAGTTCTTCTGTCTTTTGATACTGCAAGTATAATACATATTTTTTACTTTCAAAACGGGAGATATCTGTAAAAGGAGTAATATTCTAAACTGACTATGGCAGGCTCCGCACGCGAAACGGAAGATTATCTTCCTGACCCGCGCACAGGCCTGCCATAATTATTTGTTTCGTTTCCTATATTCCGCCGGAAGACATCCGGTGCACTCCTTAAATACTTTGCTGAAATATTTACCGTCAGAATACCCGACAGCCTCCGCGATCTCATACAGTTTCATCTGAGTTCCGATCAGCAGTTCCTTTGCCTTCTGTATCCGGTAATTCCTCATGTATACGGAAAATGTCTCGCCGGTCGCCCGATGGAACTGATTGCTCAGGTATTCCGGAGTAACATTCAGCCTGTGCGCGATCTCATCCAGGGTAATCCCGCTCTGATAAAATTCATGGATCATGCTCTTCATCCGCTTTACGGTCAGATGTTCCTCTTTCCCGGCTTCATCCTCTCCCGGCCGCAGGTTGGAAAGCACTTCCCCTGCGACCTCCTCAAGCTCCCTTCTGCTCCTGCTCTTCATTATCCCGTCCAGAACAGCCTGCTGGTTAAACCTGCTGTAATCAATCATCCCGAGTTCATTCATCATTCCGACCGCCGCCATCAGAAACCGGATATAGCATTCCTTGATATCTCTGGGAGAATACGGTCTGCCCTCTGAAAAAAAAGCCGAAAACTTCTTCATAATCGTCCGGACATTCTTAAGATTTCCAAGACAAAGTTCGGACTTTATACTGTTTTCAAGCTCCGCCGGATATACGCACACCGTCGTCTGTATCTGCGTCACATGCGGCCAGGTAATGAGTACGCCGTCGCCCAGCGTTACGTTCCAGTCCATGCTGCCGTAAATCGTCTCATAACTCTTCCTGAGATTTTCAAGTCCGTCCGAAACAATAAAGCCTGCGTTTCCCACGCTTTCTTTCCCGGACATCAGAAAAGACTGAATTCCCCTCTTCACTTTTACGGGATCTGCGTACCTGTATATAATTACCGGCAGCGTCTTCTCATATTCGGATTCTAAAATACAGAATTCTTCCGCACCCGCGCTTTTAAGCATTTGTTCCCATTCCTTTTTCACTGTGTCGTTGTGCCGCCCGGAACCGCTGCCCAGATATATGCACAGGACGATAAGACTGCTGTCCTTCTCCAGGTGATAGCGCGAAGAAAGATACCCGCATATTTCTTCATTTACCTCGTACTGTCCGTATATGAATCCGGCCAGTATCTTCTCCAGGCCGCCCAGCATATCCGGCTGTTTTGAAGCTTCTCTTTCAATCTGTGTTTTTACTCTGTCCAGAGTCGCAAAAAATTCATCTACCGCGATCGGCTTAAGCAGATAATCCGACGCGCCCAGATTCAGAGCCTCCCGTGCGTATTCAAATTCCGAATATGCGCTGACGACAATCGCCTTTGCATTAATGCCTTCATTGCGGGCGGCTTTTATCATTTCCAGGCCGCCCATCTCCGGCATACGGATATCGGTAATAACCGCGTCCGGCTTCACCCGGCGGAGCAGTTCCAGTCCGTCGGCTCCGTTTTCCGCCTCGCCCGCGAATTCCCAGTCTCCTTCCATCATGTCAATCAGGCTGTGTATGCCTTCTCTTATCCTCTCTTCATCTTCCACTACAATTATCTTCATCCGCTGTATCCCCCGATGTCTCCTGTATTCGAATAATTACTCTTGTGTACTCATTTTCCCTGCTTTCAATGTGAACCTGAGAACTGGCTCCATAATATATTTTTATACGCTCCATGGCATTCTTCATTCCGATATGGCTTTTCCCGTCTGTCTCCGGAAATTCTCCCCGGTTAAGCCGCGCTGCGATTTCTTCCGGCATTCCCCTGCCGTTGTCATATATCTCTATTTTCAGACCGCTTTCCCCGCGTGCCTCTATCTCCACACCGAGCACGGCTTTCCTGTGAATTCCCTTAAACCCGTGCATAACCGCGTTTTCCACAAAGGGCTGTATAAGAAGCTTATGTACCTTTATGTCCATCGCTTCCGGCTGAATCGATATCCGGCTTTCAAATCCGTCCCTGAGCCTTGTCTGCTGAAGCAGCAGATACTGTTTGAGCCATTCATACTCATCCCGTATCGTTACAACTCCGTTGCTGTTGTCGATTCCATACCGCATGATCGCCGCCAGAGCGCTTATTGCCCGGCTGATCTCGAAATCTTTCTTCCCGATCGCGATCCAGTTGATGGTATCAAGAATATTGTATAAAAAATGAGGATTGATCTGCGCTTCAAGAGCGGCAATTTCCGCCTTCTGTTTCTGCCGTCCAAGTTCCTGTTCTTTTCTCACAGACTCGTCCAGCCGGTCCATCATATTGTTGTACTGCACGGCGATCGTCTCTACTTCGCGCGGCATTTTGCTGTCAATCCGGATGCGGCTGTCCCGCTTTCCTTCCTCCACATCCCGCATGACAGATACGACTTTTCTCACGGATCCTGTCAGATTTTTCGTAAAAAAGCGAATCATAACCGCCAGAAAGATAAGTGAAGCCGCAAGTATTCCGATCAGAAGGCTCTGCTGTGTGTTAAGCCTCGCGAATGTCCTGTCCTGATTCACAACATTCACCACAGTCCATCCCGTCTCCTCGTCATATAGCGTATGGATCATGATTTTCTCGCCTTCATACTGTCCGCTTGCCCGGACAAAATCCTCATACTGTCCTTCGCCGTTTATGCTGTAGTCTTCGATCTGCCGCCCCACCTGTCCCGGGTCCGGGAAAGATATAATATAGCCGTCCCTGTCGACAATAAAATTAAAGGAATTCTCTCTGTTGCGCCCGCCTCCGCATACTTCTTTGAGCAGAGTTTCATCTATGCTCATTACAATTACGCCGATCTGTTTATTGCGGTGGTTATAGTCGACAATCTTCCTGCCGATATGGAAAAGATAATTCTCGGTATTCGCCATGGTTGCCGCTTTTTTCGATGGCAGGAGGCATATGTTGTCCGCCTGTGAAACTGTTTCATACAGTTCCCGTGAATTCATCCCATAGGGAATCATCCAGGAATTCTGGGCGGAGGAACCGGTAATCGCGTCCCAGAACACGCTTGTGCCGGTCGTCGTCACAACAGTAATACTCCTGATATAATCTTTTACGTAAAAATATCCCCGCAGTTTTCTCTGAAGCTGATTTTTACTGACAACAATATTTTCACCGTTATTGAGCTTGTCTACAAGTTCTATCACTTCATCGTCCGAATAAATCTGGTACAGAACATCCTGATAGGACTCCAGAGAAGTGCTCACGCTGGAACTGGTCTGTTCCAGATTGTAATCTGTCATTTCCGTAATGCTGTCTCTTACGATTCCCGTCGTATTGTAGTACGAGAACAGGTTCATCAGTACGATCGGTATAATTGACGTAATAATAAATGACAGCATCAGCTGAAAACCAAGGCTTTTTCTCCCTTTCATCCGTCTCTCCCCGCGGACCGCAGCCCGCCTTCTGATTCTTTTTTTACTAACCTGATTCCTAGTATGCTCCCGGCGCTTACTTTTTGTCAATCATTTCATTTTCCGCCCCCCGCTCCGACATAAAAAAAGAAGGAAATTTCTTTCCTTCCCGCAAAGCTTCAGGCGGCCCGGCAAATGTCTGATACATTTTTCGCCGGAGCCGCCCGCTTTTTATGTAATAATATTATACTTCGAAAATCAGATCACCGTAAGACGGCATCGGCCATGCCTCTTTGTCTACGATCATCTCCAGTTTATCCACCGGCGCGCGGAGCGCTTCCATGGCCGGGCATACGTCTGTATGATAGAAGTTGGCCTGTACGGCGCCCTCTTCTTTGGCTGCCGCCTCGTCCGTCACCTGAATCAGAGCGTCCAGCGCCTTCTTTGTCTCAGCCATCAGAGCTGTCACACTGTTCAGGCAGTCAAGCTGAACGGACGCGTCCGCTCCTGCCGCTTTAACTGCGTTTACAGTATCCGCCAGTGTTTTTGTATACTTAATAAACGCCGGTAAAAACTGCTTGCTGGCCATATCGATCATTGTACGCGCTTCGATATTGATTACCTTTGCGTATGTCTCATACTGAATCTCCGCGCGGGACTCCAGTTCGGATCTTTTAAATACGTGGAATCGCTCAAACAGCTTCACCGCCTTGTCCGTCGTCATGGCCGGAATCGCTTCTACCATGGAGCGGATGTTCGGAAGCCCTCTTCTCTCGGCCTCTTCTACCCATGCTTCGGAGTAACCGTCTCCGTTGAAAACGATTCTCTGGTTTTCTGTGGCGTATTCTTTGATCAGGTCATGTACGGCTTTATCAAAATCGTCTGACTGTTCAATCGCGTCGCATGCGTCGGCAAAAGCTTCCGCTACAATTGTATTGAGCACAATATTGGATGAAGCAATCGAATCCCTGGATCCTACCATGCGGAACTCAAACTTATTTCCAGTAAACGCGAACGGCGACGTCCTGTTTCTGTCAGTTGCGTCTTTGGAAAGCTCCGGAAGGGATCTTGCCCCGGTCTCAAGCTTTCCGCCCTTCAGGCTGTGGGTCGCCTCACCTGTGCTGATCAGCTGTTCCATCACGTCTTCCAGCTGCTCGCCAAGAAATACGGAAATAATTGCCGGCGGAGCCTCATTCGCGCCCAGTCTGTGGTCATTTCCCGGATCGGCTGCGGATTCTCTCAGAAGATCCGCGTGTCTGTTCACGGCTCTTAAGATACACATGAGAACAAGCAGGAACTGCGTATTTTCATGAGGCGTCTTGCCCGGATCAAGCATATTGATGCCGTCGTCTGTTGTAAGCGACCAGTTATTGTGTTTTCCGGATCCGTTTACTCCGGCAAACGGTTTTTCATGAAGCAGGCACTTCAGGCCGTGCTGGCATGCCACTCTCTTCAGCGTCTGCATAACAATCTGGTTGTGATCCACCGCAATATTCGCTTCAGCGTAAATCGGCGCCAGCTCATGCTGTGCGGGAGCCACCTCGTTATGCTGTGTTTTTGCCGTAACGCCTACTTTCCACAATTCTTCGTTGACGTCCTTCATAAACGCAGCGATTCTCTGGCGGATCGTTCCAAAATAATGATCGTCCAGTTCCTGACCCTTCGGAGGCATTGCTCCGAACAGTGTTCTTCCTGTATAGATCAGGTCTTTGCGCTCTTCAAATTTTTCAGCGTCTACAAGAAAGTACTCCTGCTCCGGTCCGACCGACGGAGTAACTTTTCTGGAAGTTGTATTTCCGAACAGACGGAGCAGACGAAGCGCCTGCGTATTAATCGCTTCCATGGATCTTAAAAGCGGCGTCTTCTGATCCAGCGCCTCTCCGGTATAGGAGCAGAATGCTGTCGGAATGCAGAGCGTGGCTCCCGCGGCGTCCTGTCTTACAAAAGCCGGAGACGTGCAGTCCCACACTGTATACCCTCTCGCCTCAAACGTCGCTCTCAGTCCTCCTGACGGAAATGAAGACGCGTCCGGCTCTCCTTTGATCAGCTCTTTTCCGGAAAAGCTCATCAGCACTTTACCGCTCGGCTGCGGAGCTGAAATAAAAGAATCATGCTTCTCCGCCGTTACTCCGGTCAGCGGCAGGAACCAGTGCGTATAATGGGTGGCCCCTTTTTCAATCGCCCATTCTTTCATCTCGTGAGCAATTACATCCGCAGTCTCGAGGTCCAGATCTTTCCCTTCTTCTATCGTTTTTCTGAGATTTTTATAAACCTTTTTCGGCAGACGTTCCTGCATTACTGTATCATTGAAAACATTTTCTCCAAAGATCTCCGATACGTTGATCAGTTCTGTACTCATCTCAACCATCCTCCCTTTCTGTAAAAAGACCCCGCCGTGAGGGTGGCTCTCTCTGCCCCGCGGAACATCGTGAGACTCCCCGTATAGCGAAAAAAGGGCACTCCAATCAATATTGGAACGCCCTTGTTCTTGTCTACGTCAGTCAGTATAACGCAGCCCTGTAAAAAAAGCAAGCGAAATTTTAAAAAAGTTTTCAGGCCTTTCCTACGGAGCCGAATAATTCCATCTTCTCTTTTACTTTTTCGATGATTGCTTCGTATCCCGGTTTCAGAACTTTACGCGGGTCAAATCCTTTGCCGACTTTATCTTTTCCTTCTTCAAAATACTTGCGTGTAGCTTCTGTGAACACGATCTGACACTCTGTGTTTACGTTGATTTTCGCTACTCCGAGAGTGATTGCTTTTTTGATCATGTCGTCCGGAATACCTGTGCCTCCGTGAAGTACGAGCGGCATATCGCCTGTCTTCTGCTGGATGGCGTCCAGAGTCTCAAAGCTTAATCCTTCCCAGTTGTCCGGATATACGCCGTGAATGTTTCCGATGCCTGCTGCCAGGAAGTCAATTCCCAGATCCGCGATCATCTTGCACTCGTCGGGATCAGCGCACTCGCCTTTTCCGATAACGCCGTCTTCCTCGCCGCCGATTGCTCCTACCTCAGCCTCAATTGACATATTGTTGTCGTGAGCAATCTTGACAAGCTCCGTTGTCTTTGCAATGTTCTCCTCGATCGGATAGTGAGATCCGTCGAACATAATAGATGAGAAACCGGCCTCAACACATTTCAGGCATGCATCGTAGCTGCCGTGATCCAGGTGAGTCGCAACCGGAACTGTAATGCCCAGCTCTTCGATCATTCCGTTTACCATGCCAACGATTGTCTTGTATCCGCCCATATATTTTCCGGCGCCTTCGGATACTCCGAGGATAACCGGAGAATTGCACTCCTGAGCCGCTGTCAGGATTGCTTTTGTCCACTCAAGATTGTTGATGTTGAACTGGCCCACGGCATAGTGGCCTGCTTTTGCTTTCTGAAGCATTTCTGTCGCTGATACTAACATTTCTTTCTCCTCCAATTCTCACTTTACCCCGCCATTTTCTCCAATACCGGCTGCCGCAGGGTTCTGATTTTTTAAAGCTTTTTCTATTATAGACCATTCCTGACAAAAAAACAAGCATCAGCTACAGCCGGGATGCGTCTGGTTTGTATAGG
>CALWKB010000116.1 GCA_944381125.1 uncultured Mediterraneibacter sp.
AAGACATGCATCCGTCAATTCCATGTGTGCCGATGTTGGCATATGTCCTGATGCCCGGCTGAAGCTTAAAAAAGTTTGTAATGCGGATGCTGTCGTTAATACTCAGATGGAGGATGGAATCTGCCGGGATCCTCTCCACCACCTCTTTGATTGCATAAACATGAGACCATTCAAACTCGGGGACAATAACTGAATCCGCATAGCTTCTGAATTCCTCATAGTATTTCCTGTCATTTACGCATCCGGGTGCAATTCGGTCGCAATACTCGAAGAAATACTCCGGTTTGCATTCAAAAATCGTTGTTATGCTCTTATAGAGATCAACGACCCTCCCATCTTCCTGTACTAACCAATGCTCAAACTGACCTGCAAATTTTCTCAGCTGCTCTTTTATCCCGGAAAAGATATTCCCGCCAAAGGAAATCACAATATCCGGCAAAAGCTCCTTTGTTTTCTTTTCCGTAATATAACGTGCATCCATACATACTGTGGTATTGATGCCTTCTTCTAAATCAATGTTTGCCATGTAATCCAGCACAACTGCTGAATTATATTTTTTAAAGAATTGTTTAATGCCGTTCTGTAATTTAGAGCTCACATAGCTGTTCTGACCGCAGGTAACAAGAATTCGTTTTGCAGCTTTCAACTTCTCAATTTTCTTATTCCACTCATCTTCATCATCGTCGATCCCAAGGCGGTCTATCTTGGTAACATCAGGCAAAGTCTTTACATTAAATGAGTTGTTGTAAGACTTCATGGGCACATTAATATGCACTGGACCGGTACCACGATGATCAAGCTCCAATAGCGCCTCATTGACAAGCCTCTGGCAGAAAATCTCATCATCTCTGGAATTGATAATGGGGAGGTTCACAGACCTTCTGACATGGCGGTCATACATTCCCACCTGATCGATCATCTGATCTTCCCACTGTCCCAGCATTGCCGGATCACGGTCACTGGTAAGAACAACAATAGGTACTCCCTGATAAAACGCCTCTGCAACAGGAGGCCAGTAGTTACATGTGGCTGTAGATGAAGTACAGGAGATTACCACAGGTTCATTCAGTTCCTGTGCAAGTCCCAAAGCAAAATAACCGGCACTGCGTTCATCCACTACGGAATAGCAGTGGAAGTATGGATCTTCCTCTATAGAATGCACAAACGGGACGTTTCTGCTTCCTGCTGAAAGTACACAATGGCTTATCCCGTATTTTTTAAGTAGCGCTATTATGATCTGATATGTTTTTAATTCTGTGTACATATCTGTTTCCTTCCATTTATTCGATATTGTCCCGCAGGTACTTATCTGCGTAATCTCTTTGTTGCCTTAATATAGAATCAACCTCCGCATAATCCACGGTCTTGCTGTTAATTCTTTCAACATCTGCTATATCCACAGTCATGCGGTCGGTAAGCTGAAGCCGTTCCAGCAGATCAGTCAGTTTTTCCTCATTGCCATAGCTGTTTCCCACACTCTTTCTTACAAGAGTCGTAAATTTTCGGTGTGTGATGACCGAAAAGATGCTGCCATGGAATGTATCGGTAATGACTTCCTCTGCATTTTTGAAGTATGCCAACACCTCAAACGGTGAGCAGTCTATAAATCTATCTGCGCACTTCTGAATACCGCCGATGGCATAGACTTTCAATTTCTTCCTCTTAGCATATGCTGTTATCCAGTCCGCCTCGCTATCTGATATCCTTCCAGAGTAGGCATACAGAACCAAATACTTTTCTGTCGGCTTTAAATCAGGTATTTGGTCGCAGCAATTCATGTAGTCGTAAGCAAGAACAGGATCAAGATGGTAGACTGGAGTTTTTCCCGTTAAATGCTCAATGATCCTCCCTGTGTTCGAGTCACGGGCAGAGAGTGCATTGAAATCACGAAGTAATTCTCCAACCTCATCTTTCTTTCCATACTTTACCAACTTTTCAATTGTCGTATTTCCGAAAGAAGCGGCATAGGTGATTAGTTTCTTTGCCCTATTATCCTTGCCAAACAATTCAGGAGAGTACCCAACATTGCTGTTTTTCTGGATACAATTAAACACCTCGTCACTTCCAATTACCAAACAGTCCAGCTCCGGTGTATAGTTCATTTCATCCGTTACTCCAAGAAACGGCATATACTTCTTCCCAAACGACTGTTTGTACTGAATGAATGCGAGTTTATGTGACAGAGGTGCTTTATATCGATATGTCTCAAGACCTTTTTCGATCTTGCGAACATACTTATTTCCGTTATCTGCGTTATCCTTTATAACTGGTGCCCCGACGTGGTAATCTACAAATTCAACTTTATGCCCCAAACCTTCAATGAGCTGTTTCAATGCATAAGCCTGCAAAAATGATCCGTAATTTGCTATTCTCTGCATTGACATGATTCCTACTTTGCTCATCACTTTCTACCCTCAAACATTTCATTTACTATTTTTTCTAATTCCTCATTAAAGAGCTCATTATTGCTCTTTAGCCCGCTTTCCATACCGCTTATGATTTCATCATAGTGAGTAATGGTCTCACCCAATTTATCCATATCCTCAACCACAATAATCGTTCCCATTCGCTCCGCAACGGCTTTTGAAAACGATACCTGATGGTCATTTACGTGCTCATTGAATTCATGTCTTCTGGGAACCACGATCGGTGTTTTCCCTATCTGAAGTGGCATGATAAAACTGGACGGACCACCGTGTGTGATTATAATTCTGGCTTCATCCACAAGCTTTATCATTTCCTGGTACGGAAACAGTTCCTGCCATTTGCAATATTTCGGCTCATATGTACTGTAACCCGTCTGGATGATAACCTCTTCTGTGATAGTTCCATCCTTCTTCAGGCCATCTATGTACTCGACCAGACGATTAAACGGCTGTTCATGAGTACCAACAGTTACAAATATCATCCCCTCACCACCTTAGATCAAAAAATACTGCCCAAATTTACTGCTTTAGGATATACTTTCTTCATTTCTTCCCACTCGACAATAAACCTGTCTGTGACCGGATAGCACAGCTTCCCGGCTATCGTGGGAGCATCAATACGGTCAAAGACCTCGATGTAGATCGTCTTTGCACCGAAGAGTTTTCCAATATAGAAAAATGGGATGGCTGGTGCAGCTCCAGAGGTAATGATGAGATCAGGTCTTTCCTTTGGAATTATTTTCAGTGCTTTCACAGTATTAATAATCAGAGCTTTAATACTCCGATTACTTGGATAATAGCAGGGATACATCTTCTCTCCCTTAAGTAGAGAGCGGGCATCTTCTTTATCGAATGTCACCCAAAATCTATCTTTGTTTTGCCAAAACGGTTTTAACATATGAAGGTGCGTCAAGTGGCCACCGGATGATCCAACCAGACACACCTTGAGATTCTTATTTATTTTTTTCATACCCATCCTCCCACTGGATCATCTACTTCAACATCTGTATTGATATCCCTGTGGTTATCACCTAGGCATCTCATCGCCCGCGATGATTACCACAGTACCCATCTATCTCTTATCCGACCCTTGTCCAAAATGGCATCTTCCACATCTGCAAAAATCATATACAGAAATGTTCATCTCCACACACTCCACATCGGCTCCGATTCCGAAAATTCCTCAACTATTTTTTAAGGACACACTCCTTATCATGTATCTTCCTTATTGCTTGCAATAATCCATTTTGGATACGCCTCGTCTTATAGTGATATCCACATTGGTACCTCATTTCCGCGTCTCACACGGGGACTGAAAATTTAGGACACACCCCGTCATGTTTATCTAAATTATTGAAAAAACCCTTATTTTAAGCCATTTCCACACAGCCCCGTGTGTTCAACCTTTCTCATTTTATTGCGCTTATCACTATCAGCCGACCTCTATCCAAAACAAACTCTTGCAAACTCACAGGCTCCAAAGTTTCACTTTATATTGCTGATTCCCACACTTCCCTGCTCTCCTAAAGTCCCGTTTTGCAGCTGAAAACCGTGTGTTTCTATTTATATTGCAGTTATTAACATCCAACCCATGTCTGTCCGAAACTCACTTTTTCAGCTTTTCCGCCCCTGTGAGAGACCAAAATTACTGTATTTTCCGGTCATCATACCCCATTTCTAAGCCACTAAGAATTTAGGGCAGACATTGCCATACAATACTTTCAGCGCTCAAAAATATTTCACGTCAAAAAGATTCCCTTTTCTCTATTTCCCATCTGCTGTCCCTTCCCGATCCTCCTGCTTCCCTCTATAAAAAAGCCAAGATAAAGA
>CALWKB010000117.1 GCA_944381125.1 uncultured Mediterraneibacter sp.
TTTTCAGCTCTTTCATTTTTGTACCTTTTTTCTGTCCCAGATTTTCTTGACATTTCCTCAAATAACGGTAAGATGATATTATCTTAAGAAAGCGGCAGTTGTTTTTATCACAGACGGAATATCAGCGTCAGCTGATCCGAATCCCTGTCCGGGACTCTTCCGGGAAATCTGAATTGTCTGCCGCTGCTGTCTGATACAGCTTCCGGCTGAAAACCGGCGGCATTTTTGAAATTACAAAGATTCTGGAGGTTATGACTATGAAGCGTATTATTCTTACCGGCGGCGGAACCGCCGGACATGTAACTCCAAATATTGCCCTTATTCCAAGGCTCAGAGAACTTGGTTATGATATTCAGTATGTGGGCTCCTATACAGGAATTGAGAAGGAACTGATTGAACCCTTCGGTATTCCTTACCATGGAATATCTTCAGGAAAACTGAGACGATACTTCAGCCTTCAGAATTTTACCGATCCGTTCCGGGTATTAAAAGGGTTCCGTGAAGCCCGCAAACTGATAAAGGAATTAAAACCGGATGTTATATTTTCCAAAGGCGGTTTTGTCTCTGTACCTGTTGTTCTTGCAGGAAAGAAGGGAAAAGTCCCCGTCATCATCCATGAATCCGACATGACGCCCGGACTTGCAAATAAAATTGCCATCCCTTCAGCTTCAAAAGTATGCTGCAACTTTCCTGAGACACTGGAGTGTCTTCCCGAGGGAAAAGCCGTTCTGACAGGTTCTCCCATCCGGCAGGAACTTCTGTCCGGAAATAAAATCGCAGCTATGGATATGTGCGGATTTACCGCTGATAAGCCGGTTATCCTCGTAATCGGAGGAAGTCTCGGCTCAGTTATTGTCAATAATGCGGTGCGGGAGGCTCTCCCTGATCTTCTTAATAATTTCCAGGTCATCCATCTGTGCGGTAAAGGCAAAACAGATGAATCTCTGAACGGTATGAAAGGCTACTGCCAGTTTGAATATATTAAGAATGAACTCCGCGATATTTTTGCTCTTGCAGACATAGTTATATCCCGGGCAGGAGCTAACGCGATCTGTGAGCTTCTCGCTCTCAGGAAACCAAACCTTCTGATTCCGCTTTCTGCAAAAGCCAGCCGCGGAGACCAGATATTAAACGCCAGATCATTTGAACGTCAGGGCTTCAGCCTGGTTATCGAAGAGGAGAATCTGTCCAGAGAGTCTCTGCTTCAGGCAGTACAGAATCTCTATGATAACCGGAGTACATTTATGGATGCCATGCGCAGTTCAGGACAGCAGGATTCCATTGATACAATTATCAGCCTGATTGAGGAAGCCGCTGACCATAATTAAAGACTTCAATGTTCTGTATCGGGCAGGCTCTTTTTATAGCCTGCCCGTTTTTTGCGGCGGAGGCGGGACAAAGTCCGGGGCTTCCCGAAGCTCTGACGACCGCCTGCTGTACCGGAATGTTTCACTCTTCCGGTGATTATTTGTTCTTTGTCATTTCTTCATACTCCACGCTGTATTTTTTCCGGATCCATTTCTTTATCCTGTGAAGCATCGTATAAAGAGCCTGTGTCTTCATCCCGAGTATATCTGCCGCTTTTGTCTGCGGTACATCCATATAATATACGAGAATGACTGCGTCGTACCATCTCCGGTTCTTCTCTATCAGAGCGGAAAGTATGCGGTCGTTAAGTCTTCTTGTTTCTTCATCCGCATCATTTTTCAGATATCTTTCTTCCGCGCTTTCACCGGCCGGTTCATGTATATCCAGATCTTCTCTTTCACCGATCGGTATTTCTCTTCCGGACTTCTTTTTTATATTGATCGCTTCGTTCTTCGCGGTTGTAAACAGCCACGACGGTATGTTTCCGTTTTTCAGTTCTTCAAAATTGACGTAAAGTCTGAGAAAAGTTTCCTGAGTTATGTCTTCTGCCACATCGCTGTTATCCCCTGAATACATATACGCTGCCTTCAGGACGAGATTTTTATATTGCTCATAAATCTCGTTAAATTCACGATTACCTGTAAACATAATTGCTCCGGTTATTTCATTTTCGCTAAAATTTCATCCCTGACTTCATCTGTAAGCTGGCCCATATTCCAGCCAAGTCCTACATTATCCCCTTTATAGCGGGGAATCAGGTGCATATGAAAATGAAATACCGTCTGCCCAGCCGGCTCTTCATTATTCTGTACGATATTATACCCGTCACATCCGAGTACATCTGTAAGTTTCTTAACCATTTTTTTTGCAAGTTTCATTGCTTTTGCCGCTGTCTCTTCATCAATATCATACAGATTTCTGTAGTGATCTTTCGGAAGAATAAGAGCATGTCCTTTTGATGCAGGTCCCAGATCAAGTATAACCCGGAATTCATCATCTTCATAAAGTGTCGCAGATGGAATCTCTCCGGCTGCGATTTTACAGAATAAACAATCATTATCTTTCATAATTATTCCTCTTTTCCACGAATTCTTTTGTATGTAGTATAGACCATTTTATGGAAAAAGAGAAGAAGTTTATCCCCCGGTACACTTTTACCTGAAATTTATTTATCGAATTTTGACGTCGAAACCTGTCGTTCTTATTTTATTGAAGAGGCGGCGGCCCAATGCTAGACTAATAAATGAAAAACCGACGTTTAAGAAAGGGATGGCGCTTCTATGCTTACGAATATAGATATCAATAAAATGAATCAGTTAATGGAAGAAAACAAGGACGCAAAAAAGATCATAACCCAGCTTCTTGAAAATCATCATACCGCCGTGTCTGTAATTGCGCATGAAATCCGAAATCCCCTGACGCTTGTGTCTTCTTCTCTCCAGGTTATGGAAGCACAGCATCCGGAAGTGAAAGATTTTTACAATTGGAAACAGACGATGGAAGACATCCGCTTTATGTGCAGTCTCCTGAATGAACTTTCCGACTTCAGCAGCGGCAGTTCTCTGCGCTATTCCGTATTTTCCATAGGCCGGCTGCTCAAAAATATCGCCGTTTCTTTTGCCATTTCTCTGGACGCCGAAGATTCGGACATCCGTTTTTCTTCCCGTATTTCACCGGAGATGGGGGATTTTACCGGAGATAAGACCAAACTGGAAGAAGTTATTCTTAATCTTTTAAAAAACGCAAAAGACGCCGTAAAAAAGAACGGCAGCATTTTCCTTTCCGCAGACAGAGAGAATTCGCAGATTATTATCCGCTGTACTGATGACGGATGCGGCATACCGGCCGACGATATTGACAAAATATTTGATCCGTTTTTTACCGGAAAAGACAATGGCACCGGTCTGGGGCTTCCTCTTTCCAGAAAAATCGTGGAAGCTCACGGCGGCACAATCACCGCCTTATCTTCTCCTGCGTCCGAAACTGTTTTTACGGTAACTCTTCCTGTGTGATCCTGCCGGCCGGTATAAAATAACCGAGAGTATAAAGCCACATACAAGTCCTCCGATATGCGCCCAGTTATCCACGCCTTCGCTGGTAAATCCAAAATACAGACTGAGTATGATCATAAACAGCACTCCTCTGTCCGACAGCCGTCCCATTCTTCCTCTGTTTGCGATCACTACGTAAAGAAGCGCTCCCATGAGGCCGAATATGGCTCCCGAAGCTCCGGCTGAAACGGCCTGGTCGTTCTGTGACAGACCGTGGACAAGAGACAGCATATTTCCGCCCAGCCCGCTGATAAAATAGATAATAAGAAATCTGATCTTCCCCGTCTCAATCTCCAGGTTCCATCCAAGCGCTCCCAGAAGAACCATGTTATTAAGCAGATGAGACATGCCAAAATGAAGAAAGAGACTTGTAAAAAGTCTGTAATACTCATGGCGCTGCGTTATCAGCGGTTCATATACGGCTCCATGATTCATCATAAAAACCGCGTCTTCTGTATTTCCCAGAACAGACAAGATCAGAAATACGGCTATGTTAATCACAATCAGAGTTACAGTACATACAGCTTCCGGTGTTTTTTTCACGATGCATCCCCTTTTCCGCTAAAGACCCGCCGCGAAATAATGCGCCGTACCATAAACACTTCCGTCGGTTGCACAGTATTTCAAGTCCGGACGCTTTCGCGGATATTTCCATGTTTACGGATCATTATAAATGACCTGTTCTGTCCTGTCCATCTATTTCAGTAATCAGATCCTCCCATTCTCCCCATCGTCCTGTTTTTATTTTATTGATCATCTTCCGCACAGGGCCATACGAGACTGCCTTTTCTTTTATGCAGCTGATCTTCTTTTCCGGACTGTATTTTTCAGTTTTTTCTTCTTCGTCACAGAAAAATACAGTGCCTTCCGGAAACGTCCGATGACTGTTTTCTTTCTCCTGATTTCTCCGGCTGTGCTCTTTTTCTTCCGCCCCCGCCTCTCTCGCGGCGTGTGCTCCTTTTTTTACTTCTCTGTAATCTGCCGCTTCTCTTTTATATTCTTCTATTATTTTTTTCAAATCGTAATTATTCTGCATTGTTTCTTTATGCAGTCTGTATACAAGAAGAATTCCATCTGTTTCCGTGTAATCCAGTCTTCCGACAAAATATTCCGTCATTTTGTGAAAAGCTTCTCCCAGAGCCATGCCGCTTTCGGCCGGCAGATAGCAAAACTGAAAGTTCTGTTCCTCAGCGAATATCATCTCCGGCGCAAGAAGGATCCTGTCAGGATTCAGCATATGTTCCGTCAGACTGTCGGCTGTCTCGGCAAGCTGTTCCGTAAAAGCCAGAATTTCTTCGGCGCGGATATCACGGGATCTGTATTTTTCTTCCATAAGTATCCCGCCTTCTGAACGGAAACTGTATCTGCTTGTTCCGTCCCGTCCGCTGCCGGATATGTGAGCCAGATGTGGAAGCATATTATTTTTAAGCATTTTCATATGGTAGTTTTCTTCATATGGGACAGGCAGATCTACATGAATATAAATACTGTTCCACCCTTTTTCATATGATGTTTTCAGTTCATCCATCTGATTTTTTCCTCCGGTTTTACAATAGAAGCCTTCTGAGAAATGCTGAGCTCCATGCCGGATTTCCAGGCTTTTGCTGAAACCGTAATTTCGTCTTCCTTATTTGTTATCTCTACATCTACATTTGTCATATAAATCAGTTTTCCTTTTATTCTCTCCTGAAATATTCCATTCAGATCATACTCTTCCGTTCCTCTTTTTCTTTCCAGCTGAGCGCCGAGAACAGCTGTTTCCGCCGCCGCTCCGTTTATGACAGCTTTATCATGATAATAAAATACCGTATGGATAACCGTAACAAAAAGAAGAAGAAATACAGGCATGATATACGACATCTCTATCACTGCAGATCCTTTTACGTATATTTCCACAGTCCGGGGCTGTATATGTTTTTCCTTTATTTTAAAAAGCTCCAATTACCAAACCTCCAATATATGCAATGGAAAGAAACGGAACAAACGGAAAAGTGTCTTTTCTGCGGAAGCGGTTTCTTATAAGAATAACCAGAGCGAAAGCTGCCGCCAGTAAAAACGCGCCGGTCAGAAGAGAAAGAATCTCCCAGAATCCGAGAAAACTTCCCATTATTATAATCAGTATGCTGTCTCCGTATCCGAATGCTTCTTCCGTCACTTTACTGACTCCGACAAATGCCACGCCTACGGCTCCTCCGGCAGCCAGAAATACCGGATGAGCATTTCCGCAGACAATGCCTGCCGGGATAAACAAAAATCCAGCCAGAAGAACCGACAGCTTAAGTTTTCTGTTCCTTATATCCATAATTGACAGAATTATCATATACGCCGCAAATACCGCGCAGCATATGGTCCATCTGTTTTCCGCCGCGAAACGCATCGCATTACTTAATCTGAACATCTTGAACACGCTCCTCTTCCAATTGCCTCCGATCTGCGCACCGCGTAAACTGTGCGCCGCAGACCGCTGCAGCCGAGTGAATTATGATATTTTCCTCCGGTTCTTGTTATATATACCCCTGCCATCGAAGGACCGAAAACACATTTTTCGCATCTTCTGTATATCCCGCCGTCCTGATTTCTCAGCCCGGAAAGTCCGGAATAAGGGACAAAGCTGATGGAAAGCTGCAGATAAGTACATCCCAGATTTTCATGATATACAAAACCGTTTTCCGCTATATATACAATATCGGCGTCTTCCTCATTCATGTTGCTGTCAGGATATCCTCTCCAGCCGTTTATCTTGAATTCTTCGGTAAATTTAGCCGAAGGATTTCCGAAAACCGGAAGAGGAATTCTGATTCTGTACTGTATTTTTATAAACATTTCTCCCGTATCAGGATTAATTACAGATCCGGTGCATCCGATTCCTCCGGCTCCTCCTTCAAGAATGCTTCTTTCCACTCTCTCAATTCCGATTCTGTTGACAATATCTGACTTTAATAATGATGTATTGAGTACGGGAATGCCGGCCGTATATTCCGCCGCGCTTTTTGCCGCGCTCTGTGCCGCGTTTAATATAGTAATCCTGAGACTTTGTATTTCAATAAGATATACAAGACATAATACGGCAAACAGAAAAAGCGGAATACCGAATGAAGCCTCTATTGTCACGCCTGCGTTTTTTTCTTTTCCTGCCGGCAGTGCAGATGCCCTTTCTTTTTTGAATCGGGATAATTTATTATTCGTCTGTATTGATTGCATCGCAGCTGATTTTCCTTTCTGTAAAAAACGGGTGAATGAGTTATTTCCGCATGAGGGAATGCGGTTAGACGAAAGGGCATCTGCACCGCCGGCAGAAAATTTATTTTTCTTATTCATATCCGAAATAAACGGGAAATGTATATGAGATATCGCCCATAACCGGAACCATTGTATCAATCTCAACTTTTGAAATACACTGATCAGCCCGGAAGAAATCCAGCCCGTATACTGATATGAGATTTTCTTCTGTCCGGTCCAGCGTGCGCATTGTTATATTGTCCGCATTTCCAAGAAACAGAAAAGCTCTCAGATAATCTTCGTAAGTGATTCCATTATCAGAATCTCTTCCCTGTACCGTATCCGCCCCTGTTCCGAGAAGAAACAGAGAATGAAGCGGAAGCTGCCAGTTTTCTGAGTTTTTTACAAGAGGCGCCCTGTTTCCCGCCAGCAGCGTACGAATATCTACCGCGCTTTCTCCTGCCGCCCATGCAAGCAGAATCAGCTGTTTCAGCGGTTCCGCGATCTCCGGCGTGAGAAGAAGAGCCGCGATGACAATAGCCAGAATACCGGCCTGAGCTTTTTTGGAAGAGTCGCCCTGCAGATAAACATAATTAAGCGCCATCCGGATAAGAAATATTTTAAAAAGTACGGACTCAAGATTGTCTTTATCCGAGTCTTTCCCCGCCAGTATGTATTCCACTTCATAATCCAAAGATAAACTGCCGTTTTCTTCTGTCTCTTCCTCCCGGGATTTATTCTCCGAATCCTGGGCCGCGTTTTTATAATTATCCAGAATATATTCGTTAAATAACAGCTTTTCTTCTATTCCGTCCAGTCCTTTTCTGGCCGGCAGAGAGCCATATCCTTTTCTGAGCGCTCTGTACGAAGCCTGCCCCTCCAGGCGGATCTGCCTGCCGGAAAGATTCATATTATCCGGCATCACAAGAGAAAGAAGTCCTGATGTTTTGATCGTCTCTACAGATGTAAATGGATTCTGCCCGTCAGGAAGATTCTCTTCCGTATCTGCTCCTGTCAGTTCTGCGTACTCTTCCAGTATCGACGCTTCCTTATCTTCCATTTTTTCACCCTGCACGCTTTGTTCTTTCCATTCTTCTGTCATTCCGGCAAAATCTTTTATCAGTCCGATCCCATATTTCTGCTCCATATATTCTGTAGCCTGCTCGCGGAAAGACTGGCCGCTGTTATCCGTAAGATATCTGATGGCGGATATTGAATGTTCCATACCTTCCGTCCCGTAATAGTGCATGCGCTTTAATATATTTTCCTCTGAATAATCTCCCGTGCCGTAACTTCCTTCCAGAGCAAATATGTGATATTTTTCCAGAAGCGTCCTCTGATATTCTCCGAAAACAGAAAATATCGCTCTGTCAGCCGCAAGCCGTCCGGTGTTTTTTGCCGTCTGAACAACTGACGCCTCGAGAATGCCTGTTATAAATGATATGAGAAGTACAAAAAGGAGACTGAGGAAAACCGTAATCTCCCCTTTTTTCATATCAGATGCCCGCGCTTTCAGAAGTAATTCTGTCAAAAATGGAATTAATCAGACTGATCAGCTGATTTTTGAAAATCAACAGAAGCGCAATAATAATTACAAGAATGAGTACAAGCTCAATAACCGTAATGCCTGATAATTCACTGTGCCTTTTATAAAAGGACCTTCCTTTATCTTTTAAAGTCATCAGTTTTATTTTTGTCCCTGTCATAAAATTTTTCATTTAGTTCCTCCTTCCGTCAAATCTGAATAGAAAAAAATGCAGGTACTATAACAATTACAAAAACTATCGAAAGCATCATAAACATAGGAATCATCAGTTTTGTTCCCGCCTCTTCCCCTGATTTTTTCGCTCTGTTTACGCGCTCCTCAAAAGCTTCTTCCGCTTCTCTGCCAAGCATGGCGGAAAGTCCTTTTGAACCTTTTCTCAGATTCTGCGAAAGAAGCGTACCGAACTTCCGGTATATGGAAATTCCGCATCTTGAACCGAATTTTTCATACGCCTCTCCCTCCGCGGCTCCGCTCTGAATCTGATGCATTGTATATATCATCTCCTCATATGCCTGCCTTTTTCCTGTTTTACTTTTCTTTTTCTCATAATCGCGAACTATACAGAACCAGGCTCTTCTCACCGTCATGCCGGCTCCGAGATAAAGATTAAATTTATTTATAATCTGAGGATAATCTGTTTTCATCTGATATTTTTTTCTTTTTTCCTCTTCCTTTTTCCGCTGCCTGTCCGATACGCACACCATGCATGCTCCTCCCGCTCCCAGAATAAGAATGGCAAAAGCTCTTGTACTTACCGGATATTCCCACTCTATCTCTACTCCGTCCACCTTATCCGGAAGAGGCAGATAATCTTCAGTTTTTGTATCTTCATCCGACTGCAGGACATATTCATTTATTTTACTGATCAGCTTTTCTGACCGGCTCATATGCGGAGGTAATATTCTGGCATAAAATTCACGGTATGCTTTTTCGTCTTCATACATGAGAACCGCCGTAAGTCTGATAAGAGTTCCATCCTGTACAAGTTTTTCCTGCCTGATTTTCCCGCGGATATCCATTACATCGTAATTATCCAGTTCCCAGGAAACCGTAATCCCGGTATCCAGTATTTCATTAACCAGATTCAGATCTCTACGCACATCATCAAGTGAATCGTTTTCTCCAAGTATAATTTTCTCCAGTTCATCCGCCGCTTTTTCAAATTTTTCCCGGAGTTCCTCCGTGCTGTATGCTTTCCCGGACACGGTGATATTAACAGACTCCTCTGTTCCTCCTGCTTTTACTTTCAGTTCCTGTTTTTCTTTTTCTCCTGCATTTTCGCTTCTCTCCAGCACCTTCTGTCCGTTTCTGCCGGTCTTAAGTGTTCTGCTGTTATCCCATATATATACGCATATGAAGAGAATAACGGACAGAATGAAAAGGGCCGCCGCTTTGATATAAACCGGGTTGCTTCTTACCTTTTCCAGCATCTTTTTCAGTTTCATAAACTGTTCTCTCCTTAAACTTCAATATGTATCATCTTTCTTCCCAGACGGTACGCCGCGATATAAACTATGAGGCATATGCTCATGGTAACTGTTCCTGCCGTGCTTCCGTACAGAACTTCCATAAACTCTCTGAAAGTCATTTTCATATAAAAGATAATTACAAAAGGAACGATGCACATGATTTCAAATTCCAGTTTTTTTGAGGCAATCAGAGTACTGATTTCTTTTTCTGTATCTATTTTTTCAGAAATAATACGGACGGCATTTCTTATTATCGCTATTCCGTCTCCTCCGCTTATTTTCGCGGCGGCAAATACATTTACAAAATTCTCCACATCCTCCTGTTTCACCCGGTCTGAAAATTCCGCCATAGCCTGCGCCGACGTACAGTTCATATCCATCCTTACCGCCATTCTTTCATATTCTTTTACAATACGGGTATCTTTTCCGTACATTGGAAGAATATCTTTTTTTGTCTCTCTGATGGCATTCTCAACAGAATATCCTGCTTTCAGCGCGGCGGACATCGCCTGTATGCTGTCCCTGAACTGAATTCTGAACTGTTCCTCCTTCTGCTTCGCTTTATCCTCAATCCAGTCTTTCATATATAAAATCCATACGGGAAAAAGAATAAAAGCGGGAAGAAATGATTCATAAAACAGAAACAATATCATACCAAATATGAGAGTTGTCTTTATAATGCCGGCAGCGTACTCATATTTCCCTATATCCCGCAGCCAGGAGTTTTCCTTTATTTTTGAGGCTGCCGGCCTTCATAAGGCTTCCCTTAATTTTTTCATTTTCCGTTCCCTCCTCCTGAAATTCATACAGCGTATTTGTTTTTATCTTCCCGTCGGAACAGGATAAAACTTCTTCAATCTGCAGAACCTTTCTTGTTTTATCTCTCAGTCTTCCGAGATGAATAATGATATCGAGAGCCGATGATATCTGCCTCTGTATCGCCTGGAGCGGCAGATCTATTCCCATCATCATCATCGTTTCCAGTCTGTTCAGCATATCGGCCGGATTGTTGGCATGTCCCGTTGACATAGAACCGCTGTGTCCGTTCAGCATGGCTGATCCTATCATATCAACCGTTTCATCTCCTCTTACCTCGCCGACTATTATCCTGTCCGGACGCATCCTGAGCGCGGATCTTATCAGATCTCTTATCGTCACTGCCCCTTCGCCTTCCTGATTGGCATTTCTTGCCTCAAGCCTTACCAGATTTTCCACTCCCTGTATCTGAAGTTCCGCATTATCTTCGATGGTAATGATCCTTTCATCTTTTGGTATATAATCCGACATGGCGTTTAAAAAAGTTGTTTTTCCTGCTCCTGTTCCTCCGCTTACAAAAATATTGTACTTCGCCCTTACAAGCTTTTTTACAAACTCCGCCGCTTCTTCTGTAATACTTTCTTTTCGGATCAGCTCCTCCATGGTAATCGCCTCGGCGGGGAACTTCCTTATCGTCAGAATCGGGCCGTTTACTGCCACCGGCTTAAGTACAACATTAACTCTGGATCCGTCGTTCAGTCTGGCATCAGCTATCGGACACGATTCGTTTACATATCGGTTTGTCTCTCCCACAATCTGCTGAATCACATCCGAAAGCCTTTCTTCTGAGAAAAATCTTCTGTCTGAACGGTAAAGCCTCCCGTATTTTTCATAAAATATATTTTCCGTGCCGTTTACCATAATCTCCGTAATTTCATCGTCTTCGATAAGATCCTGAAGTATGTCCAGTCTCCGGAAAGCATTAAAAAGTTCCCTGCTTACTTTTATTTTTTCCTGAAGCGGGATGTATTCCTCATCTGATTCCCGTTCCAGCACTTTTTTAATTATTTCCTGAAGCTCTTCCTCTCCTGTTTCTCTTGTCATATCCATACAGAGCATTACCTGCTCATAAAGCTGTTCTGTCCGCTTCATGAAATCCTCCGTTTCTTTCCTCCGGATACCTGTTTCTCTTCATCTTCCTCTTCACAGTACGCTCAAGGATTTCCCCGTACCCTGCCTCCTGAAGATTTCTCTCATACTGATCCATCTTCGCGGACGCCGGTTCATCTTCTATATACGGCGTATATATGCGGCTGCATTTTTTCATAATCTCATACAGACCGTTTACGCTGTCCCCGAGATCCAGAATAATACACTCATAAAAACATTTTTCTCTTATCGTATCCAGAAGATTTATCCACTCCTCCGCTTTTACAGAGCGGAAATCCACGTCATTTTTCATTGGAAATATGAAATCCAGCCCGTTTATGTGCCCCGTCATGGAACTTATCTTCATTCCCTGCCATACTCCGTTCTGTCTCAGACAGTAAAGAAGATCACCCATATCGTATCCGGGATTGTCCTTAAAATAATAATTTTCCCCCGAAATGCCTTCCATGTTAAGGTAAAGAGCAGGAGCCCTGGCCGCCGCCTGATATCCGATCCTCAGAGCAAACTTTGTCTTTCCGATTCTGTGAACCGGCGAATAAATACCGATAATTCCATTTATAACCGGTTCGTCCCTGATCCGCGGTCTTTCCTTCCTGAGCGAAGGATTTTTCCTGTGGGATATCTGTTCCATGATTTTTCCCGCCGACTGATATCTGAATATGCATCCCTTTATTTTTTCCCGCACTTCTGATTCCGGACTGTAATGCAGAGATTCAGATAACAAATAAATCCTGTCAGCATTTATATCTTTAACATTATCTTCCCCATATCCGGAAGAAATCAGAAGAATACTGATCTGAACTGCGGCAGAAAATATTCTTGTCTTTTCAATATCGTGAAAAATGTGAAACTGATATTCTCCCGGATAATTTCTCATAAAAATCCGAAACAGATTTTCCGAGTATTCTTCCTGATCGTCACAGATAACAAAATTTTTCCGGGTTCCTGTGTTTCTGTTTTTTTCTTCTGTCATTCTCTGAATTTTTACCGCGATATTATGCAGTACGAATAATAGACGCCGGATCCCTTTTCCGGCTTTTTGATTCATCAGTCTTCCCGATAACAGACTGGTGATACAGCATCCGATATGTGCTGTGTAAGGTGCATTATAAACGGCGGATTTTATTTTGTCCATAGCAAAAATAAAATCCGCCGCTTTTTGTAAAATAGTCACAAAATCTGATACCACATGATGCCATAAAGCAGTCCGACCCCCGGAATTCCAAGGCTTCCGGATGTCAAAAACGATACGGCATTAAGTCCCACATTAATTGAAGAATCATCAGGAATGACATACCGGTTTATGAAAAAAATGAGAGCCATCCCGACAACCGCGCGTATCAGAAAATTAATTACCGCAGACATTGCTTTATTATGCACACATATCACTCTTTTCCCGAAATATGATATATCTTATTCCGTAAAAGATCGATATATTCTTTATGACATCTTTTTATATCATTTGTTGATTATATTATTTCTTTTCTTCTTCTGAAATTTCTACTTTTTCTCCGTCAATCTCAGCAGAAGCTTTTCTTACCTTTGCGACACTTGCAACTTTTTCATTATCAGGCAGATTAATCAGCTTTACACCGGAAGTAATTCTGCCGTACAGTGAAATATCCGAACACTTCATCCGAATGATTATTCCCTCTGTGTTGATAATCATAATTTCACTGTCCTCATCAACCGCTTTCATTCCCACGACATTGCCCGTCTTTTCAGTTATCTTATAGCATTTCACACCTTTTCCGCCGCGGTTCTGCCGTGTAAATTCATCCATGGAAGTACGTTTTCCCATGCCCTTTTCTGATACGATGAGCATATCTTTTCCCTGGCTGCTTATCTGCATTCCGATAATCACATCGTTATCGCTCAGATTCATTCCTCTTACGCCCATGGAAACTCTTCCTGTGGAGCGGACGTCCTGTTCGCCGAATCTGATGCACTGGCCGTATTTTGTAACAAGAAGTACGTCCTGTTCATTATCCGTTACTTTTACTTCGATAAGAAGATCGTCTTCTCTCAGAACAATAGCCGCAAGTCCTGTTTTTCTCACATTCATATATTCTTTGATCGGAGTCTTTTTCACAAGTCCTTTCTGAGTAGCCATGAACAGATATTTGCCGTCCTCGTATTCGTAAATCGGAATCATGGCCGTAATCTTTTCATCCGGCATAAGCTGAAGCAGATTAATTATCGCCGTTCCGCGGGCCGTACGCCCTGCCTCAGGTATTTCGTAGGCTTTCAGACGATAGACTCTTCCCTTATTTGTAAAGAACATGATATAGTGATGGCTTGTTGTAATAAACAGTTCGCGTATAAAATCATCTTCCAGAGTCTGCATGCCTTTGATACCTTTTCCTCCTCTGTTCTGGCTCTTAAAGGTATCCATGCTCATACGTTTGATATATCCCATATTTGTGAAAGTAATAACTACATTTTCTCTTGGAATCAGGTCTTCCATTGATATATCAAACTCATCATAACCGATGCGGGTTCTTCTTTCATCTCCGTATTTTTCTGATATAACAAGTATCTCTTTTCGGATTACTCCAAGAAGAAGCCTTCTGTCGGCAAGAATTGCCTTATATTCCTCAATCTTTTTCTCGAGTTCCGCGTATTCCGCTTCCAGTTTCTCTCTTTCCAGTCCTGTCAGAGCTTTCAGACGCATATCCACAATTGCCTGAGACTGAACTTCTGAAAGATCAAACCTCTTCATCAACTCTTCTTTCGCAATCTGTACACTACGTGAACCGCGGATAATTTTGATTACTTCATCAATATTATCCAGGGCGATCAGCAGTCCCTGCAGTATATGAGCTCTCTCTTCGGCTTTATTAAGATCATACTTTGTTCTTCTTATAACTACGTCCTCCTGATGGAGAAGATAATGATTCAGCATTTCAAGCAGATTCATTACCTTCGGCTGGTTGTTTACAAGAGCAAGCATTATTACGCCGAATGTATCCTGCAGCTGAGTATGTTTATAAAGCTGATTGAGAATTACGTTTGGGTTCACGTCTCTTCTCAACTCAATACATATCCTCATTCCTTCACGGCTGGACTGATCGCTGAGATCCGTAATACCGTCTATTTTTTTGTCTCTTACAAGCTCCGCTATTTTTTCTATCAGCCTTGCTTTATTTACCATAAACGGAAGTTCGGTTACAATAATACGGTTTTTTCCGTTCTGCATAGGCTCAATATTTGTTATAGCCCGCACTCTTATTTTACCTCTTCCGGTCCGGTAGGCTTCCTCTATTCCCCGTGTGCCGAGAATTTCCGCTCCTGTCGGAAAATCAGGGCCTTTTACAATACTAAGGATATCCTCAAGAGTCGTCTCTTTTGTTCCTTCAATCTGATCATCTATAATCTTTACAACCGCTCCGATCACTTCCTTTAAGTTGTGCGGAGGAATATTCGTAGCCATACCTACCGCAATGCCTGATGTTCCATTTACAAGAAGATTCGGAAATCTTGACGGAAGCACAGTCGGTTCTTTTTCGGTCTCGTCAAAGTTCGGAACGAAATCAACAGTATTTTTATTAATATCCGCTGTCATCTCCATGGATATTTTACTGAGTCTTGCCTCTGTATATCGCATGGCGGCCGCTCCGTCTCCGTCTACGGATCCGAAGTTTCCGTGTCCGTCAACCAGAGGATATCTTGTTGACCATTCCTGCGCAAGATTTACGAGGGCTCCGTATATGGAGCTGTCTCCATGGGGATGATATTTACCCATTGTATCACCGACGATACGCGCACATTTACGGTGCGGCTTATCGGGACCGTTATTAAGCTCGATCATGGAGTAGAGAATTCTTCTCTGCACAGGCTTTAATCCGTCTCTTACATCCGGAAGCGCGCGGGAGGCGATTACGCTCATGGCATAATCTATATAAGAAGTCTCCATCGTTTTCTTCAGGTCGACCTCATGGACTTTATCAAAAATATTATCTTCCATTTTTTATCTCCTTTACGAGTTATTGTCTTCAGAAACTTCCGGCCGGACGTACCGTCCGCCGGAAAATTTTTATATATCCAGGTTCTTCACATATTTTGCGTTTTCTTCGATAAATTCCCGTCTTGGTTCAACTTTATCACCCATCAGGGTAGTAAATGTAAGATCGAGTTCGGAAGATGTCTCTTCATCCATTGTCACCCTAAGAAGAATTCTGTGTTCGGGATCCATTGTTGTCTCCCAAAGCTGTTCTGCGTCCATTTCTCCCAGACCTTTATAACGCTGTATTTTATTATTACTGTCTCTTCCCACTTCAAGAAGAATCTGATTCAGCTCTTCATCGCTGTATGCATACCATACTTTTTTATTTTTTTCCAGTTTATACAACGGCGGCTGAGCCAGATATACATATCCTTCTTTAATCAGGTCAGGCATAAACCTGTACAGGAATGTAAGAAGTAAAGTACTGATATGGGCGCCGTCCACATCGGCATCTGTCATAATAATAATTTTGTGATATCTTAATTTTGAAATATCGAAATCATCATGGATTCCCGTCCCGAATGCGGTAATCATTGCTTTAATTTCCGCATTTGCATATATTTTATCAAGACGCGCTTTCTCCACGTTAAGTATCTTTCCTCTCAGAGGAAGAATTGCCTGCGTCGCTCTGTCTCTCGCTGTCTTGGCTGATCCTCCCGCAGAGTCACCCTCAACAATATATATCTCGCATTTTGACGGATCTTTGTCAGAACAGTCCGCAAGTTTTCCGGGAAGCGAAGTTCCTTCCAGAGCTGATTTTCTTCTCGTCAGATCCCTTGCTTTTCTCGCCGCTTCTCTAGCCCTCTGAGCCATTACTGATTTTTCAACCGTAATCTTTGCTACATTCGGATTCTGTTCAAGGAATATCTCGAGCTGATTGCTCACTATATTGTCTACAGCTCCTCTCGCCTCACTGTTTCCGAGCTTCTGTTTTGTCTGTCCTTCAAACTGCGGATCCTCTATTTTTACACTGATAATAGCGGTAAGGCCTTCTCTTATGTCTTCACCGGAAAGATTCGGTTCATTGTCCTTGAGCAGCTTATTTTTTCTTGCGTAATCATTAAACGTCTTTGTCAGCGCATTCCTGAATCCGACGATATGAGTTCCTCCTTCCGGAGTTGTAATATTATTTACAAATCCGTACGTGTTGTCACTGTAGGAATCATTATGCTGCATTGCAACTTCTACCTGAACGCCGTCTTTATATCCCTCGCAGTATATAATCTGATCATAAAGAGGAGTCTTGCTCCTGTTCAGATATGTTACAAACTCCTTGATTCCTCCCTCATAGTGGAAAATATGTTCGTGGAGTTCTTCTCCTCTCCAGTCTCTCAGAGCTATCTTAAGCCCCTTTGTCAGGAACGCCATCTCGCGGAAACGCTGTTTCAAAGTATCGTAATCAAAAACCGTCTCCTCAAAAATTTCTTTATCCGGAAGAAATGAAACCTTTGTTCCTGTTCTGTCATACTCACATTCTCCGACGATCTTAAGCTTATATGATACATTGCCGCGTTCATATCTCTGCTTATATATTTTCCCTTCGTGATATATCTCAACTTCAAGCCATTCTGAAAGTGCGTTTACGACAGAAGCTCCGACTCCGTGAAGCCCTCCGGATACTTTGTATCCCCCTCCGCCGAACTTTCCTCCCGCATGGAGGACAGTAAATACTACTTCCACGGCGGGAAGTCCTGCCTTGTGATTGATTCCGACGGGAATTCCACGGCCGTTATCGCTTACAGTAATGGAATTGTCTTTATTGATATCCACCTGTATCTCGTCACAGTACCCTGCCAAAGCCTCGTCCACTGAATTATCCACGATCTCGTATACCAGATGATGAAGTCCTCTCACGGAAGTACTGCCGATATACATGCCCGGCCTTTTTCTTACCGCTTCCAGCCCTTCCAGGATCTGGATCTGATCCGCTCCATATTCAGCGTCAAATTCTGTACCTGATGCTCCCATTTACTAACCTCCTAATTTGCATTTGCTGCTTTTCCGTTTTTAATGTGAAATATTTTATTTATAGAAAATCTGTGATTTACAAATTCATCCAGTCCCGTACATGTAATTATTGTCTGTATGTCGTGTATACTGTCCAGTAAATAGTTTTGCCTGTGTTTGTCCAGTTCAGACAATACATCGTCAAGCAGAAGGACCGGCGTATCGTTAATCACTTTTTTTACCAGTTCTATTTCCGAAAGCTTCAGTGACAGAGCCGCTGTTCTCTGCTGTCCCTGGGAACCGAATTTTCTGATATCCAGCCCCTTGTCTGTCACAAAACATATATCGTCCCTGTGAGGTCCGGCCGACGTACTCTTCATCCGGATATCTCTCTGCCTGTTCTTTTTCAGAGCGCTCTCCAGAGACATGTTTCCTGTACTTTCTTCATAAATCAGAGAAATTCTTTCTTTTCCTCCGGTCAGTTTAAAATGAATATCGGATATAATCTGATTCAGCTCTTCTATAAACTTTTTTCTTCTTTCAAGAACTCTGTTTCCATATTCCGCCATCTGCATATCCCATATATCCAGAGTATCCATAAGATTGTCCTTGTCGTATATTTCTTTTAACAGGGAATTTCTCTGATTAATGACCCGGTTGTAGTTTGAAAGGTTATTCAGATATATTCTGTCAAGCTGCGACAGCTCCAGGTCAATAAAGCGGCGCCTTCCGGCCGGACCCTCTTTTATGATATTAAGATCTTCGGGAGAAAAAAATACAAAATGGACGATACCGAACAGTTCGCTTGCCCTGCGGATCGGTATTTTATCAATTGCAATTCCTTTCGGGCTGTTTTTCTTCAGATGCATATCAATCTGGAAACAGCTTCCTTTTTTTTCAACAACTGTTTCCAGATGGGATTCATCATAACCGAAACGAATGATATCTCTGTCCTTTGTACCTCTGTGTGACTTTGTCGTCCCCGAAAGATAAAGAGCCTCGAGGATATTTGTCTTTCCCTGTGCATTGTCGCCGTACAGAATATTTGTCTTTGGATCAAAGTTCAAATCTAATAAATCATAATTTCTGTAATTTTTAAGCTTTAAAGATTTGATTATCATCTTAATTATTCTACACTTTTCCGCGTTTTTTTTCAAACGATTTATACGTCTGACCCTGCTTCTATCAGGAGTTGTTCTCCGTCTGCAAGGACGCTGTCGCCGGGATAAAGCTTTCTTCCCCTTCTCGTCTCTTCCAGTCCGTTTACCTTTACTTCTCCGTTTAAAATCATCTCTTTCGCGTCGGATCCGCTTTCAGCGATTCCGGCGGCTTTTAAAACCTGTCCGAGCCGGATGAATTCATCTCCGGCTCTCAGTTTAAACTTCTGCATATATTTTTTCTCCTATACCGCTGCGTTAAAATTAACAGGAAGAATCAGATAAATATAACTCTGTGTCTCGTCTTTGATAAAGCATGGAGCCTTGGCGTTCATAAAATACAGATCCACTTCTTCATCATCGATTACTCTTAAAGCGTCAATCAGGAACTTCGGGTTAAACCCGATCAGCAGATCTCTTCCCTCTTTTGAACATAAGATAACTTCATCCATGGATCCTGCCTGAGATTTAATCTTGAGTTCCATTGAATCGTCTCTTATGTCAATGATAATCGGCTTTTTGTCGCCTTCCTTTATCAGAAGAGTCGCACGGTCGATACAGTTGAGAAGCTCCTTCTTGTTAATCTTTACTTTTGTCTCGTAATCGCTCGAAAGCATCTGGTCGATCCTGAAGTATTCTCCTTCAATAAGCCTTGATACCACCACTGTCCTGTCAAATTCAAATACGATGTGATTTCTTGTAAATGAAATATCAACTTCCGATTCTGCTTCTCCTCCGATAATCTTGCTGATTTCCTGCAGAGTCTTTCCCGGAACGATAACCTTTTTCGGAGAATATGAATCCTTCAGTTCAATCTTGCGGATTGAAATTCTGTGTCCGTCAAGAGAAACCACCTTCAGAATATTTTCTTCGATTTCAAAGAGTTCTCCTGTCATCATCTTGTTTGTATCACTGTCGGCAATAGAAAAAATAGTCTGTCTGATTACTTCCTTGAGGGTGTATTCCGATACTGTTATAAAATCATCTTTCTCAACGTCCGGCAGATATGCGAAATCTTCTCCTGACTGAGCCGCAATATTAAATTTAGCTTTTTCGCATGTAATGATTGCCTGGCTGTTGTTTACAGATTCGATTACAATATCACTGTCGGGAAGTTTTCTTACGATTTCAGAAAAAATCCTGGCGTTAATCGCGAGAATTCCTCTTTCCTCTATCTTTCCGTCAATTGTAGTTTCAATGCCAAGTTCCATATCATTGGCAGTAAGTTTTATTTCATCCATTGAAGCGTCAATCAGGATACATTCGAGAACAGGCATTGTAGTCTTTGAAGGAACTGCCTTTGATACGATGCCTACTCCTTTCACAAGATCAGATTTTGAACAGATAATTTTCATTTGATGATAACTCCTTTCACAGTGTGTAAAAATCTCAGCCGCGGGCGCTTTATATATTTTTATATAATATCAATTCCGTATCCGTCTTATTAGGGGATGTGAATATGTTGAAAACCCATTCAATCCCTTGCGGCTGCGCGGTTTGTCTGTATTGATAACTCTGTTGATTTTATGCAGAAACGGTGTGGAACGTATGTGTAAAATCTGAAAACCATAAATCCTCATAAAATTTATTGTCATTGTATTACCATAATAATTATGGCTTATTTACATACTTATCCACAATTTATAAACAATGTTTCACATGTTATTCATATGTCGCAGTTATATCTTAAAGAGGATTAATCTTCTTTTTTATGATATTTACTGTATTATTAAGAGCCTCGTCTGTCTTAAGGTCATTTTCTATCTTCTTTACGCCGTGGCTTATGGAAGCGTGATCTTTTCCTCCAAGTATAACGCCGATTGTCTTCAGAGCCGTATCGGTCATTGTTCTGCACAGATACATTACAATCTGGCGGGGAAGTACGATTTCAGCATTCCTTTTTTTCCCTTTAATTTCAGCCGGAGAAATATTAAAGTGTTCGGATACTACATCTATAATAAGCTCCGGCGTGATTACCCGGTTATTATCCGGAGAAATCATATCTTTGAGAGCCTCCGCCGCAAGCGGTATGTCAATCGGTTTGTTTTCCAGATTGGAAAGGGCGATCAGCTTGTTGAGAGATCCCTCAAGCTCACGTATATTGGACTTGATATTATTGGCTATATACTGCATAACCTCGTCGGGTATGTGATATCTCTCAAGTCCGTCCAGTTCTTCCTTTTTCCGGAGAATGGCCATTCTTGTCTCATAATCCGGAGAAGAAATATCCGCGATCAGTCCCCACTCAAATCTGGTGCGGAGTCTGGCTTCAAGTGTTTCTATATCTTTCGGCGGCTTATCACTTGATATGATAATCTGCTTTCCTGATACGTGAAGGTGATTAAATGTATGGAAAAATTCTTCCTGTGTACTTTCTTTTCCAATAATGAACTGAATGTCGTCGATCAGAAGCACGTCGTTGCTTCTGTATTTTTCACGGAATGTCGTCATGGCAAGTTCATTGCCGTTCTTTCCTACTTTAAGAGCGTCGATCAGTTCATTTGTAAATGCTTCGCTTGTTACGTACAAAACCTTCTTTGAAGGATCATTTTCCAGAATAAAGTGAGCGATGGAATGCATCAGATGAGTTTTCCCAAGCCCTACTCCTCCGTATATAAAAAGAGGATTGTAAATCTCTCCGGGAGATTCCGCTACGGCGAGCGAAGCCGCATGAGCGAAGCTGTTGTTGCTTCCGACTACGAATGTATCAAATGTATATTTCGGATTAAGATTAGCTTTTTCGTAAATTGCATTTACGCGGCTTCGTTTTACCGTGTTTTCTCTCTTTTCCTGTATGCTTGTCTGATTGTCCGTGACAAAAGCAACCTCATATTCAATACCTGTTACCTCTGCGATGCACACCTTGAAAGGAAGCAGATATTTTTCTTCTATATGTTCCAGGCTTGCCCTGAGTTTGACAAGAATATAGACGGTGTTGTCTTTAATCTCATATACTGTCAGAGGGGCGATCCATGTATTGTAAGAAATATTGGACGAGCAGTATTCAAGCTTCATCTTATTAAGTATCTGATCCCAGTTTTGTTCAACAATGTTCATCTAAAGTAACTCCTAATCAATATAATAGAGAGATATTAAGGCAAAATCTCTCTATTACATTTTACATCAAAAACATGCCATAAGCAACGGAAAATCAGTGTTTATAAAGTTATGAACACACGGAATACACTGTTTTCAAAGATTATTCATATAAAATAAATGTTATCAACATTTTATTTTGCGGTTATCATCAGGTTATCCACAGGTTATTCACATTTGTGGATAACCTGTGGATAACTTGTGGATATATATGGCGGAAATGAACGGAATTCAGTGTCGATAACCGTGAAAGTCCTGAATGTAATAAAAAACGCTATTTTGCTTGACTTACAGGGGTTTTTTAACTATAATTAAGAGCAGTGTCTTTAGGAAAAAAGATGCGGAAAAGTAAATGTTAATCATGTGAATACTTTATAATAAAGTATATCAGCTAAAGGGAGGTGTAAGGGTATGAAGATGACATTTCAGCCGAAAAAGAGATCAAGATCTAAAGTTCACGGTTTCAGAGCAAGAATGAGCACACCGGGCGGAAGAAAAGTTCTGGCTGCCAGAAGAGCAAAAGGAAGAAAACAGTTATCAGCTTAGGCCGCAGATATGTGGCCTTTTCTTCTATTTATTTATCTATAATAAGTTATAAAAAAAGAGGTCACGGATGAAGTATTCTGAATCTTTAAAAAAAAATAAAGATTTCCAGATCGTTTACAGAAAAGGAAAATCTCTGGCAAACCATTATCTTGTTATGTATCTTCTTCCTAATGATATCGGAAGGAACAGGCTGGGGATTTCCGTAAGCAGAAAAGTGGGAAACAGTGTAGTAAGACATCGTCTTACGCGTCTGATAAGAGAGAGTTACAGAATGTCAGAAGAGCATTTCCGACGTGGATTTGATATTATAATAATTGCAAGAACAAGTGCAAAAGGAAAAAGCTATCATGAAATTGAACATGCACTGCTCCACCTCGGAAAACTTCATAAATGTTATATAGATTAAAAAGGAAGTGGCGCGGATGAAACGGATTCTTATCGGGATGATCAGATTTTACAGAAAATATCTGTCAGGACTGAAACGATACAGTACCTGCAAATATTATCCCACATGTTCACAGTACGGCCTTGAAGCGATAGAAAAATACGGAGCGCTTAAGGGAGGCCTGCTGGCCGCATGGAGAATTCTGCGCTGCAATCCATTTTCAAAAGGCGGATATGATCCGGTACCTTAAGGAGGATGAGTAATGGAAATAAACGGACTTTTAGCAGCCGGAATATATGACTGGCCGATCATAAGTCAGATATCGTGGCTGCTGGGAAAAGTTATGAACGGGATTTATAATGTGCTCAGCGCGGTTGGAATTGAAAATATCGGCGTGAGCATTATTATTTTCACAATTATCGTGTATACCCTTCTGATCCCGCTCACAATCAAGCAGCAGAAGTTTTCGAAGATGCAGAGCGTCTTAACGCCTGAAATAAGAAAGATTCAGAAAAAGTATGAGGGCAAAAGAGATCAGGCGTCTATGCTGAAACAGCAGGAGGAAATGAACGCCGTATACGATAAATACGGAACAAAGATGTCAAGCGGATGTCTTCCTTCCCTGATTCAGATGTTATTCCTGTTCGGACTTTATCCGGTTGTTCAGAACATACCGAGATATGTGGAAAAAGTCAGCAGCGTATATACTCCTCTTGTTGAAAAGATTCAGTCCATATCAGGTTCTCAGGCAATTATGGAGAAGATCGGAGAGGCAAGTCCTGTTCTGATGAATCCGGATTCCTATGATTATTCTAAAGCAAGTACTCTGGTAGAGGCGCTGTATAAATTCCAGGATTCCACATGGAATACGCTGATGGATCAGATTCCCGGACTGGAGAGCCTGGTAAGCAGTACAAGAGATAATATCGATAATCTGAATCAGTTTATTGGAATTAATATAGGAGCTCATCCGTGGAATCTTCTTACGGAGGCCCTGAAAGATTTCTCCATCATAGGAATCATACTTGCGGTTATTATTCCTGTTCTTGCCGGACTTACGCAGTTTTTGAGCGTAAAACTTTCTCAGGCCGGAACTGGAAACATGATGGATGACAAAGATAATCCGATGGCCGGTTCAATGAAAACCATGATGTATACAATGCCTCTTATTTCGGTCGTATTTGGTTTTACTCTTCCTGCCGGACTCGGTCTTTACTGGGTAGCCAGCGCGGCGGTAAGATGTGTACAGCAACTTGCGATTAACAAATACCTGAGTAAGAAGACGGTTGAAGACATCATTGCGGAAAACCAGAAAAAGATGAAGAAAAAGATCGAGAAAAAAGGAACGTCCGCAAAAGAAATCAACAAAATGGCACTGACCAGTACAAGAAACGTCGGCAGTTCTTCAAATGCGAAAAAAGATCAGGCTGATAAAGATGAAAAGATAAGAAAAGCACAGGAAATGGCTAAAAACGCAAAACCGGGAAGCCTTACATCGAAAGCAAATCTGGTAGCAAGATATAACAGCGGCCATAAAACAGAACAGCCTGTATCAGAAGAAGCTTCTGAAAAGAAAGGAAAGAAGTAAAATGAAAGGTAGTATAAGGGTATCGGCAAAGACATTAGGCGACGCAATTACAGAGGCATCTGTTCAGCTGGGGGTTACAAGCGACAGACTTGAGTATAACGTAATTGAAAAAGGAAGCGCCGGATTTCTCGGAATAGGCATGAAACAGGCTGTAATAGAAGCCTGGAGAAAAGAAGAGCCTGAAGAAAAGAAAGACATATTTGAAACATTTTCTGAAAAAGAAATACTCGAAGAACTGAGATCAGAAAAGCCTTTAAAAGAAAAAAAGGAAAAGAAGGCGGTAAATTCTGAATCAAAGGAAAGAAAAAACGATAAAAAACATTCTAAAAAGGATGCAGAAAAAAAGGAAGCCGCTGAAATTGAAAAGGAAGTAATTGAAGAAAACAAAACAGAAGAAAAGGCGGAGGCTGTTCCTGAAAAAGAAGAAACAAAACTTGCAGAAGTAGAACCTCAGACAATAGCTGCCGTAGAGAGTTTTGTATCAGATACTCTCAAAGCAATGAATATGGAAGTGGAGATTTCTTCCGGAATTGACGAAGACGGCGCTCTCTGCATCGATATGAAAGGCGAGCATATGGGCATTCTTATCGGAAAGAGAGGTCAGACGCTGGATTCTCTTCAGTATCTCGCCAACAGAGTAGCAAACAAGCACCAGGAAGGATATGTAAGGGTTAAACTTGATACTGAAAATTACCGCGCGAGAAGAGAAGAAACATTAAAACATCTGGCGAAAAACATCGCACATAAAGTAAAAAGAACAAGAAGAGCTGTTTCTCTTGAACCGATGAATCCTTATGAAAGAAGAATTATCCATTCGGCGCTGCAGTCTGACCCTTATGTGACCACACACAGCGAAGGAGAAGAGCCTTACAGAAAAGTAGTCGTTACGTTAAAGAAATAGTATAATAAAATGTACTGACTGACGGAAGCGAAAGGACGTTACGCTTCACGGATTCTTTCGTGAAAGCGGAAACGTCCTTTTTATAGTTTTGAAATATAGATGAAAGAAAGGATAAACCCATGGAAAGAAAAACGATTGCCGCAATTTCTACAGGGATGACAAATGCAGGAATAGGGATAGTAAGAATAAGCGGCGACCGGGCCTTTTCGGCTGCAGACCGGATATTCAGAGGAAAAGAAAAAATAACAGAATGCAAAAGCCATACGATTCATTACGGTTATATAGTAGACGGAGATGTCACGGTTGACCAGGTACTCGTTATGGTAATGAAAGGGCCGCGGACATTTACCGGAGAAGATACGGTAGAAATCAACTGCCACGGAGGAACTTACGTAGTGACAAGAGTTCTGGAAGCGGTTCTTAAACAGGGTGTAGCTCCTGCCCAGCCCGGTGAATTTACAAAAAGAGCATTTCTTAACGGAAAGATGGATCTTTCGCAGGCGGAGGCGGTCGGCGATCTGATATCTTCAGAAAACGAATATGCGATGAAAAGTTCCGTTAGTCAATTAAAAGGAAATATTAAAAATAAAATATATGACATAAGAAATAAAATAATATACCACACGGCGTATATAGAAAGTGCTTTGGACGACCCGGAACACTATAATTTTGAAGGATATGATGCAAAAATAACTGAAACGGTAAATTGGATTATAAATGAGTTGGATACACTTATTAATTCATATAGAAACGGAAAAATTTTCAAAGAAGGAATTCAGACAACTATCGTAGGAAAACCAAATGCAGGAAAATCTTCGCTTTTAAACGTACTTGCAGGACATGAGAGAGCGATTGTAACAGATATTGAAGGTACGACAAGGGATGTTATTGAAGAACAGATCAATGTAGACGGCATTACTCTGAATGTAGTAGATACGGCAGGAATCAGAGATACTGAAGATAAAGTAGAAAAGATAGGCGTTGACAGAGCTGTTGATTATGTAAAAAATTCGGATCTGGTTATTTATGTCATAGACAGTTCAAGAAAACTTGATGAAAACGATGAAAAAATTTTTGATATGATTTATGATAAAAGAAAGATTATACTTTTAAATAAATCTGATCTGGAGGCGGTTGTCTCAAGAGACATGATAACAGAAAAAGCAGGAGACGCGCCTGTTATTGAAATATCAGCCGCTGAGGAAACAGGAATAAACGAACTTTCCAAAACGATAAAAGATATGTTTATTAAAGGAGATATTTCTTTTAACGAAGAAATATATATAACAAGCGCAAGACAAAAAAATGCCTTGCGTACCGCTCTGGAAAGCATGATGAAAGTAAAAGAAAGTATAGCAAGCGGCATGCCGGAAGATTTTTATTCAATAGATCTGATGGACGCGTATGAAGCGCTCGGAAGCATTACAGGAGAGGCAGTAGGAGAAGATTTGGTAAATGAAATATTCAGCAGATTTTGTATGGGAAAATAAAGATCATTATGATGTGGCGGTAGTCGGAGCGGGACATGCGGGGTGCGAGGCGGCTCTGGCCTGTGCGCGCCTCGGATTTAAGACAGCGGTTTTTACTGTCAGTGTAGACAGTATCGCTCTCATGCCGTGTAATCCGAACATTGGAGGAAGTTCAAAAGGACATCTCGTAAGAGAAGTCGACGCGCTCGGAGGAGAAATGGGAAAGGTGATCGACCGGACATTTATTCAGTCGAAAATGCTGAACCGGTCAAAAGGTCCGGCCGTTCATTCACTCAGAGCGCAGGCGGACAAGGCGGAATACAGCCGCGCCATGAGAAAAGTTCTTGAGGAACAGGAAAATCTGGATATCAGACAAATGGAAGTAACGGATATTCTTGTGGAAGAAGGAAAAGTAACCGGAATAAAAACATATTCGGGAACCATATACCGCTGCAGGGTGGTTGTTCTTTGTACGGGGACTTATCTTAAAGCAAGATGTATTTACGGAGACGTCAGTACCTGTACGGGACCGAACGGCCTGCAGAGTGCGAATCATCTTACAGACAGTCTGAAATCACTGGGAATCAGAATGTATCGGTTCAAAACAGGAACTCCGGCCAGAATTGACGGAAATACGGTTGATTTTGATAAAATGGAAGAGCAGAAAGGTGATGAAAGAATAGTTCCTTTTTCATTTACAACAGATCCGGATGATGTGCAGATCGATCAGGTTTCCTGCTGGCTGACCTACACAAATGAAAAAACGCATGATATCATCAGATCAAATCTCGACAGATCGCCGCTGTTTTCCGGAGCAATTGAGGGGACGGGACCCAGATACTGTCCTTCAATTGAAGATAAGGTTGTAAAATTTCCGGATAAAAACAGACATCAGGTATTTATCGAACCGGAAGGACTTCACACGTCGGAAATGTATGTTGGGGGAATGTCCAGTTCGCTTCCGGAAGATGTACAGTATGCAATGTACAGAAGCGTGCCTGGACTGGAACACGCGAAGATAGTAAGAAACGCCTATGCCATTGAATATGACTGCATTGACGCCAGACAGCTGAAAAGTACTCTGGAATTTAAAAATATTGAAGGTTTATTCAGCGGCGGACAGTTTAACGGAAGCTCCGGCTATGAGGAAGCCGCCGCCCAGGGACTGGTTGCAGGGATCAATGCGGCAAGAAAGCTTCAGGGAAAAGAAGGGATAGTAATAGATCGTTCGCAGGGATATATAGGAGTTCTGATTGATGATCTTGTTACAAAAGAAAGCCGTGAACCTTATCGTATGATGACGTCGCGGGCTGAGTACAGACTTATCCTGAGACAGGATAATGCAGATTTAAGGCTTACCCCCCTGGGGTATATGGTTGGCCTTATTGACAAATCCAGATATGAAAAGCTTCTTAATAAAGAAAAAATGATAGAAGAAGAAATCAATCGTGTCAATCATACAAATATAGGTACATCTGCGGAAGTACAGAAAGTTCTGGATAAATACGGAAGTACAGGGCTTACTTCAGGAACTACTCTGGCTGAATTGATCCGCCGTCCGGAATTGTCTTATGACAGGCTTTCTGAAATAGATCACTGTCGTCCGAACCTTCCGGCCGATGTATGCGAGCAGGTAGACATTAATATTAAGTATGACGGTTATATCCGACGCCAGATGCGCCAGGTAGAGCAGTTTAAAAAGATGGAAAACAAGAAAATTCCGGAAAATATTAATTATGATGAGATAAAGAGTCTGCGCATAGAGGCAAAGCAGAAGCTTAATCAGATACGTCCTGCTTCAGTCGGTCAGGCTTCCAGAATATCCGGCGTATCGCCGGCGGATATTTCGGTTCTTCTTGTTTATCTGAAACAGGATTAATAAGAAAACAATGATTTTTACAGAGAAAACAGAGAAAGAGATGTGATGAGATGGCGGATAAATTTGATGTTGAGTTAGAAAATACAGGAATTTGTATTAACAGCAGTCAAAAACAGCAATTCGATAAGTATTACAGACTGCTCGTTGAGTGGAATAAGGTAATGAATCTGACAGGAATTACAGATTATGACGAAGTGAATCTGAAACATTTCACAGACAGTCTTACAATTGTAAAAGTTATCCACATGAATGGGGTAAAAAGTCTCATTGATGTGGGAACCGGAGCAGGTTTTCCGGGACTGCCTTTAAAAATAGTATTTCCTGAGATAAAAATTGTTCTCCTTGATTCGCTGAATAAAAGAATTCGGTTTTTGAATACTGTTATTGATGAACTTGGACTTCAGGGGATATATGCTGTTCACGGGAGAGCGGAAGAACTGGCAAAAAAACGGGAATACAGAGAAAATTTTGATCTCTGCGTATCCAGGGCAGTTGCAAATCTTTCTACTTTGTGCGAATATTGTCTTCCGTTTGTTAAAACCGGAGGCAGTTTTATATCTTATAAGAGCGGATCAGCTGATGAAGAGATTGAAAATGCGAAGAAAGCTGTTGATATTCTCGGAGGAAAAATAGTAAAAACAGAAAAATTCGTACTTCCGGGGACGGATATGGGAAGAACACTTGTAAAAATCGATAAGATCGGAAAAACACCCGGAAAATATCCGAGAAAAGCCGGAACTCCCGGAAAAGAACCGTTATAAGGCTCGAAATTTCATATTAAAATTTTAAAGAGGTTTCGAATTCAGATGCTGTAATCTTGAATTCGAAACCTCTTTTCAGTTGACCGTCCAGGAAATGTGCCGCTTTGATAAGAGTGATTTATTTAGGTGTTTACATTTCATCAGATAACAGAATTTTTATCTGATTAACAAATTCTTCAGGTTTTTCCATATGCGGCATTAAATTTGTTTTATCAATATTAATAATTTCAATTGACGGCAGATAATTCTGATATTGATCCGCTGTGAGAGTATTTTCCGGATTAGATCCGCCGGTAATAATAAATATACTGTTATTCAGCTTGTTGAGACAGCATATGACATTCGTGTTAGTATATCTTGAAATATAGCTTGTATATAAGTATTTTGATCCTGTTTTATACTTTTGAGCAGCTTCTGCGAATGAAAGTACATCTTCTTCACTGATTTTATTAGAATCATAATAATAATTTGTTCTGAATTTTTCAAAAATTGTACGGCGATTTATCTTCATATTATAGATAAATGTACCGATAACGGGTGTATAAAGTAGATATTTTATGACTTTCAGGCGCTTTGTAGGTATTTTTGCAAGATTAATGATATCGGTCGGATTAATCATCACTACCCGGTCTATAACTTCATTATCATTTGCACATGCCATAAGAACAAAAGCCGATGATTCACCTGATACAATAACATCTGTTTTTTCACCGATTACATGCTTAATGAAATCAGTAATGAGCTGTACATAGAGATAATTTGTATAAGTAAGTATCGGACGGTCAGAACATCCGCATCCGAGAAGATCAATGCTATATACAGTATTAGTTTTTGAAAGTTTCTTTACAACTTTATTCCATTCGTATAAAGATGAAGATACATCAAGATCATGAATCAGAAGCAGAGGCTTTCCGGATCCTGTTTTTTTGTAGGCGATATTTCCAAAACGCCAGTCGTAATGTTCATATGTATCGTCATCAAGAAGATTATCAGCTGTAGATATGTAATTAAATATACGGTTTACAACGTGCATTGTTCCGATTAATGCCCCCGTAAATACTGCCGCAATTCCAAGTTTCTTTTTAATACTCACTTCTGATCACCCGCTTTCTTCGTTTGAATCTATTATACTACATTGCCATTTTTAAATAAAGAATAAATTAGCCCAATGTTTCACGTGAAACATTGGAAGCGCTTTGTAAAAATATTGAAAAAATGTTTCACGTGAAACATTCTATTATAGATAAAAATTATAAAAGATGTTATAATGGGAAAGTACATGAAAAAGAAGAGGAAGATGTTTTGCCAGGAGGTAAAAATGGGGAGAATAATAGCAATAGCTAATCAAAAGGGCGGAGTCGGAAAAACAACAACAGCAATTAATTTATCTGCATCTCTTGCAAGCCTTGGAAAAAAAGTGCTTGCTCTTGACATGGATCCTCAGGGAAATATGACCAGCGGACTGGGCGTTGATAAAGACGGCGTTGAAAAAACAGTATATGACCTTATTATAGGAAATGCGGGGATAGAAGAGTGTATATGCAGAGAAGCCATAGAAAATCTTGATGTTCTTCCGTCAAATATTAATCTGTCTGCGGCAGAGATAGAATTGATAGGAGTAGATAACAAAGAATTTATTTTAAGAGATGAAGTCGAAAAGGTTAAGGAACGATATGATTTTATCATAATAGACTGTCCGCCGGCTCTCAGTATGCTCACAATTAATGCAATGACCACGGCAAATTCCGTACTTGTTCCTATTCAATGCGAATATTACGCACTTGAAGGACTCAGCCAGCTGATACATACTATAGAACTTGTGCAGGAAAGACTTAATCCGTCTCTCGAGATAGAGGGAGTCGTATTTACAATGTATGATGCAAGAACAAATCTGTCTCTGCAGGTCGTGGAAAATGTAAAAGAAAATCTGAACCAGAATATTTATAAAACAATTATTCCGCGAAACATCCGACTGGCAGAAGCGCCGAGTTACGGAATGCCAATTAATCTCTATGATTCAAGATCAACAGGCGCTGAAAGTTATATGTTGCTTGCAGAAGAAGTGATTCATAAAGGAGAAGAGTAATATGGCAGTAAAAAGAAACGGGTTGGGAAAAGGACTTGACAGTCTTATACCAAATAAAGCCGAAAAAGTTGCTAAAACTGAAAAAGTCCAGGCAACTGTAAAAAAAGATGAACAGACAGGAACAGGGGAAATTCTTGTTAAAATAAATCAGGTAGAGCCAAACAGAGATCAGCCGAGAAAAGATTTTGACGAGGATTCACTTATGGAGCTTGCAGATTCTATCAGGCAGTTCGGAATACTGCAGCCTCTTCTTGTACAGAAAAAAAAGGATTATTACGAAATTATCGCCGGTGAAAGAAGATGGCGTGCCGCGAAGCTTGCAGGAATAAAAGAAATTCCCATAATAGTAAAAGAATATACAGATCAGGAAATTGTAGAAATTTCTCTTATAGAAAATATTCAGAGAGAAAATCTGAATCCAATAGAAGAAGCAGCGGCATATAAAAGACTGCTTGAAGAATTTCATCTGAAACAGGATGAAGTGGCGGAAAGAGTATCTAAAAGCAGGACTGCCGTGACAAACTCTATGAGACTTTTGAAATTAAGTCCAAGGGTACAGCAGATGATTGTCGATGACATGATAAGTACAGGACATGCCAG
>CALWKB010000118.1 GCA_944381125.1 uncultured Mediterraneibacter sp.
GGCCGCGGCGGATGAGAAAGCCCGCCGGGAACATGACAGGCTTTCTCCGGAAGTACAGAAAATTGTGGAAGCCGGAGATGAGTACGTGAAAAAGATCCGGAAGGCAAACGACGCGATTCCGGGGGAGGAGATCTCGGCTAAAATATCCAGAATGGAAATGCTTGTAGACCGGATATTTGACCGGGTTGAACAGAAGCCGGATTCGGTGGATGATCTGGGAAAACTGATGGATTATTATCTTCCGACCACAATCAAACTTCTGGAAGCTTATGAAGACCTGGACGCCCAGCCGGTACAGGGGGAGAACATTCTCTCATCCAAACAGGAGATTGAGAAAACGATTGATACGCTGAACACTGCGTTTGAAAAGCTGCTGGATGATCTGTTTCAGGATACGGCATGGGATGTGTCGTCGGATATATCCGTGCTTCAGATGATGCTGGCGCAGGAAGGACTTACGGACGACGGGCTGAAAAAGAAGCGGTAGGAAATCTTATGGAGGAAAATATTATGGGCAATGAATTTAAAGATCTGGACACAACACCGACACTGACACTGGATCCTTTCCCGGTAGGGGAAGAGAAAAAGACGCCCGCGGCGCAGCCGGCGGAGAGCGACCCGGCGCTGGACGACAGCACTCTGACGGAAGAAGAACGCAGACAGGCGGAGGCGTTTGCAGGTCAGATTGACCTGACCGATTCGGCGATGATACTCCGGTACGGCGCCGGCACACAGAAAAAGATGGCGGATTTTTCCGAAGACGCGCTGGAAAACGTAAAGTCAAAAGATCTGGGCGAAGTGGGAGCGCTTCTTTCCGGCGTTGTGGCGGAACTCAAAAATTTTGATGAAGAAGAGGAAAAAGGCTTCTTCGGATTTTTTAAAAAAGCATCCAACCGGATTGAATCCATGAAGGCGAAATATGCCAGGGCGGAAGCAAATGTGGAAGAAATCGTAAAGGCGCTGGAAAAACATCAGATGCAGCTTATGAAGGACACGGCTCTCCTGGATAAAATGTATGAGCTCAATCTTACCTATTTTAAAGAACTGTCAATGTATATACTTGCGGGAAAGAAAAAACTTGCGGAGGTCAGGGGGACACAGCTGGCGGAACTGACAGCCAGGGCTCAGGCATCCGGACTGCCGGAAGACGCGCAGGCGGCAAAAGATCTGGATTCTATGTGCAGCAGGTTTGAGAAAAAAATTCATGATCTGGAGCTGACAAGGATGATTTCGATTCAGACTGCGCCGCAGATCCGTCTGGTACAGAACAATGATACTATTATGATTGAGAAAATACAGTCCACGATTGTGAATACCATTCCTCTCTGGAAGAGCCAGATGGTGCTGGCGCTTGGGGTGGAGCATTCCACGCAGGCGGCCGAGGCGCAGCGCCAGGTTTCGGATATGACGAATGAACTGCTCAGAAAGAATGCGGAAAAGCTGAAGATGGCCGCGGTGGAGACGGCGAAAGAGTCAGAGAGAGGCATTGTGGACATGGAGACGCTGAAAGCTACAAATGAATCTCTGATTTCGACGCTGGATGAAGTGATGAATATTCAGAGAGAGGGAAGACAGAAACGGCTGGAGGCGGAAGCCGGACTGCGAAGCATGGAGCAGGAACTGAAGACAAAGCTGCTGGCGCTTCAGGAATAAAGATTTCACGGAGCCGCCGGCGCAACCTGAATCGGGTTGACACGGCCGGTGTTTTCGGGTAGAATCACAGTTACGGACAGCGATGAACGGGATTAGTATATATGAAGAAATGCCACAGAGAGAAGGCGGATGGTGCGAGCCTTTTGCAGGACAATATAGAACCGGCCCGGGAGCTTCTGCATGAAAATGCAGCGTATAATCCGCGTTAAGGACGAAAGAGAGAACCGCTTTCCTGCTCAGGGCAGGAGATATCGGTTAATTAGGGTGGTACCGCCGGGATATTCCGGTCCCTTGTATGAGGGACACGAGGATGTCCCGGCGTTCTTGTTGGCAGAACGCATCATCATTATTAAGAAGATAAAGGAGAAAAAAGATGGCTAAGGAAAAGAAACTGGTACAGTCGATCACTTCAAGAGACGAAGATTTCGCGCAGTGGTATACGGACGTTGTACGTGAGGCAAAGCTGTGCGATTATTCAGGCGTGAAAGGATGCCTGAACTATCTTCCGAACGGATATGCCCTGTGGGAGAATATCCAGGCGGACCTTGATAAAAGATTTAAAGATACAGGAGTAGAAAATGTATACCTTCCGGTACTGATTCCGGAGAGCCTTCTCCAGAAAGAAAAGGATCACATTGAAGGATTCGCGCCGGAAGTGGCGTGGGTAACACACGGCGGCATGGAACCGCTGCAGGAGCGTTTCTGCATCCGCCCTACTTCCGAGACACTGTTCTGTGATGTGTGGAGCAAGACCGTGCAGTCTTACCGAGACCTGCCGAAGGTGTGGAACCAGTGGTGCTCCGTGCTGAGATGGGAGAAGACGACAAGGCCGTTCCTCCGCTCCAGAGAATTCCTGTGGCAGGAGGGACATACGATTCACGCGACTTATGAGGAAGCGGAAGAGCGCACGAAGATGATGTGGGAAGTGTACAAGAGCTTTGTAGAGGAAGACCTGGCGATCCCGGTTGTTGCCGGACGCAAGACCGAGAGCGAGAAATTCGCCGGAGCGCAGGACACATACACCATTGAAGCGCTGATGCACGACGGCCAGGCGCTGCAGTCCGCGACGAGTCATTTCTTCGGAAATGCGTTCCCGGATGCATTCAATATTAAATATGCAGATAAGAACAATGAGCTTCACAGCGTATATGAGACGTCATGGGGGCTGTCCACCAGGATTATCGGCGCCATCATCATGGTGCACGGAGACGACAGCGGCCTGGTGCTGCCGCCGAGGATCGCTCCGGTTCAGACGAGAGTCATTCCGATCGCGCAGCATAAGGAAGGCGTGCTTGACAAGGCGAATGAACTGCTCGACGCGCTGAAGGCAGCAGGCTACCGCGCGAAGATCGATGATTCAGAGAAGAGCCCGGGATGGAAGTTCAGCGAGCAGGAGATGCTGGGCATCCCGACCCGCATCGAGATCGGACCGAAAGATATCGAGAACGGTCAGGTCGTAGTGGTACGCCGTGATACAAGAGAGAAGATCGTGGTTGCCATTGACGAGATCACCACGAAGCTGGGCGAGATCCTTGAGATGATCCAGAAAGACCTCTATGCGAAGGCAAAAGCATTCCTTGACGACCACATCAGCGAAGCGGTCACAATGGATGAGATGAAAGACGCCGTTCAGAATAAAAAAGGCTTTGTCAAGGCAATGTGGTGCGGCGAGGAAGCGTGCGAGGATGAGATCAAGGCGCAGACCGGCGGCGTGACGTCGAGATGCATTCCGATGGAAGAAGAGCATCTCTCCGATGTGTGCGTATGCTGCGGCAAACCGGCGAAGCACATGGTATACTGGGGAAGAGCATATTAAAATCATTGTAAAATCCCTTGACATCCGCAAATAAACGTAATAAACTAATCTAGCGTGCACAAAACGCATTGTTCTTTTGGTGCGCGCAAATGGATAATGACAAGATTATCCGCAGCCTCCTCGCGGAATCACCCGCGGGGAAACGAATAATTCATAGGAGGTGAAAAGGAATGCCAACATTTAACCAGTTAGTTAGAAAAGGACGTCAGACTTCTGAGAAAAAGTCTACTGCACCGGCACTTCAGAAAGGATACAACTCTCTGAGAAAACGTGCGACAAACACATCTTCACCGCAGAAGAGAGGTGTCTGCACAGCCGTTAAGACTGCTACACCGAAGAAGCCTAACTCAGCTCTGAGAAAGATCGCCAGAGTTCGTCTT
>CALWKB010000119.1 GCA_944381125.1 uncultured Mediterraneibacter sp.
GAAACCGGTAGTTCCATAACCGTCCGGCAATGTATCCAACTCCTGCACCGCTTTCTTTATCTTTCTGGAAAAATATTCTGCATACTCACGGTACTTGAAATTTCTAAGGATATATTTCTTCTTTTCTTTGATATCTTCTTTGGCAATATCGGTAATCAGAACTTTATATTTCATCAATCTCTTTCCACGCTTCCTCTATCGTCTGCACTCTGCCAGCCTCCATATCATGAATGGCATCATCCAGTTTCGTAAGAAGAATATCCATTGCATCATCCAATGTATAAGTTGTTTCATGCGATTTTGTCGCCTGTGCTAATGCCATATCCATCACCCTTTCTTTTCTTTTATCTTACCATCAAACCACAAAAATAACCACCATTTTATTGATCGGGATAAAAATACGTCCAAGATTTCCTCCTTAAGTATTTTTGATTCCTCAATATCCAAACGTATGTTTGATACACCATTTGATACACTTTTGTTTTCCAGACACGAAAAAAGCCCGTAAAAACGGGCTTTTCCAGTGACTCCGAGGGGAATCGAACCCCTGATTCCAGCGTGAGAGGCTAGCGTCTTGACCGCTTGACCACGGAGCCATATCTCGCTTGCTTTTTTTACATGTCTCACAAGCGAGTTTTATTATACTATATGGTTTTTTATAATGCAAGTACTTTTTTTATTTTTTTACATTTTCCGACTTGTCTGTTACTGTCCGCTTCATACTCAGGATAAAAAGTCCGGCACGCCTTTTTCCGGTCCTTCTTTCACCATAATCTGAAGAGCCTGCTTCTTGTCCCGGATTACCACTTTATCGTGCACTCCGCCGAATTCCCCATCCAGAGTCCACGGGATCTCACCGGCCGACTCAAAACGAATTTCCCCGGATTTAAAGGAATACATCCTGTCAGGATTAATCTGTCTCATTACAACCGCGCCGAGAAGTTCATTCAGCTCGATAGGATTTTTCGGCGTCTTCATCAGTGTAACTTCAAACATGCCGTCGTCATAGACCACGTTCCGTCCCGTAATCCCCTTGAATCCTCCCACGGATCTGGAGTTCGTAACCATACCGAAAATGAACTCATCCTCAAACTCCTCTCCGTCATGGAAAACCTTTATACGGTAAGAAGGGATATTGAAAATCCTTTTTGTCCCCTCCAGTACGTATGCAAGATGACCGAGTATATTTTTCATACTCTGCTTTGTCTCATAGGATACATCCGTAAAAAGCCCGAACGCGGCAATGTAGATAAAAGAATCATCATTGAAATTTCCCACATCACACGCGAATGGGATCCCGTTTACTGCCGTGTCCGCCGCTTCAAGAATATTTCTGGATATGTGCAGGCTGCTGGCGAAATCGTTGGTCGTGCCCGTAGGGATATAACCGACAGGAACTTTTTTCTCCCGCATCTCCATACCCGACACCACTTCATCCAGAGTTCCATCCCCGCCGCTGCATACAACCAGATCATAGTCTCCTGTATAGCTTCTGGTCTTTTCCAGGGCGTCATGATATTTCTGTGTCGGATATACGGTTACCTCGTATCCGGATTTTACAAATATGTCCAGTACATCGGACAATTTTGATTTCAACTGTCCCATTCCGGAAAGAGGGTTGTAAATAAACAGCATTTTTTTCATTTCCATCTTCTCCTTTCTGCAGGACTGCGCCCTGTATCCCTTATCAGAACCCGCGTCGCTCCTGAATTGCAGACCCGGTGCATCCACAGGCAGCGCCTGAGCTTCTCTATTGCGATTAACAGAAAAGGCTGTACATATGCACAGCCTTTTCGTCGGTCTTACTTCTTCTTTTTATCTATTCTGATACCGTGCATCCACGAATCAGGCCTCATCAAAAAAAGTTTTGATATCTTCCGCCGCTTTCTGCTCATCTTCTCCGTCCGTCACAACGGTGAGATGTTCTCCCCCTGACAGTGTCAGGCTCATCATACCCATAATGCTCTTTGCGTTAATATTTTTCCCGTCGGTCTGGATATATACCTTGCTGGCGTACTGACTTGCCTTCTGTACCAGCAGTGCAATGGGCCTTCCGTCAAATCCTCTGTCTGATCTAACTACAACAGATGTTTTTATCATATTAATCCTCCTTGTTCTTCCCTCACCCGATCTGCCATTTCGCTCAGTTTCCGCAGTCTGTGATTGATGCCTGATTTGCCCACCGGAGGCGTCAGGGATTCCCCCAGTTCTTTCAGCGTGGCGTCCGGATTGGCAAGGCGGGCAAGGGCAGCCTCCACCAGTCCTTCCGGCATCTTGTCAAAGCCGATCGTATCCCGGAGATATGTAATATCTTCAACCTGCTTCACAGCTGCTGAAACCGTCTTATTAATATTGGCAGTTTCGCAGTTTACTTTCCTGTTTACGGAATTGCGCATCTCTTTCAGTATTCTGACGTTCTCAAGCGCCATCAGAGAAACATGCGCCTCCATAATATTCAGGATATCTACTATCTGGGAACCTTCTTTCAGATACACAACATATGATTTCTTGCGGGATACGATTTTCGCGTCCATGCCAAAGCCGCAGATAATTCCGCAGATCTGCGCGGCCATCTGTTCCGAGCCGCACACAATCTCAAAATGATACGACTTATTCGGATCGCTCATGGAGCCAGACGCCTGAAACGCGCCTTTTAGAAACGCTCTCCGGCAGCAGATCTGCTGCACAATCAGAGGATTCACCGCCCGCGCCTCATCTGCCGAAGAAGCGCCCTCCCCGATCATTTTCGTTGCCTGAAGAATACGCAGCGCATCTTCATGCCGCCTGACGACAACCGCATAAGACACGCTTTTCTTTGCTACGTTTCTCCTGACAGAGATATCAGTCTTTATATTAAATGTTTTTTCTATCAATGTAAAGACTTTTCTTGCAACAAGCACATTTTCCGTATGGATTTTTATCCCGCACCGGTCGAACCTGTTGATCACAACTGTTCCGCACATTCCGATAAAAGCGGCCAGTTCAGCGATCCTGCAGTGTCTGGCCGGGCTGATGTTTTTTGCCAGTTCTTCCCTTACATTGCCGGAAAATGACATATTATTCTCCCTTCCGCCGTCCGGTCTGAAAACCGGCCGTACGCTCTTCTTACGCGCGCCGTTTTTCCCGGAGGCCAAAAGACGGGATTACCTGCGCTTTGTAATCGCGTCTTTTCCGATATCCCGGTGCTCTATGCGTACGCCGTAATTTTCTTTTTTTTCAAGTATCTGATATAAAGCGTTGGCAATGGTCACCGACCGGTGTTTTCCGCCGGTGCAGCCAATCGAGATTACAAGCTGGTTTTTCCCTTCCAGTATATAATTCGGAATCAGGAATTCAACCATGTCCTTCAGCTTATCCAGAAAAAGCGTGGTTTTTTCATTTTCCATCACATATTCCTTTACTTCCGGATCATTGCCTGTCTTTTCTCGCAGTTCATCTATATAGTAGGGATTCGGCAGAAATCTGACGTCAAACACCAGATCCGAATCCTGGGGAATTCCATATTTGAATCCGAATGACATCACTGTGATATAAAGATTGCAGAATTTCTGCCCTTTCACAAATATTTTGTCCAGCTCTATCTTCAGCTCTCTGGTCAGCATCTTGCTCGTATCCAGAATATAAGTCGCCTTCATCTTCAGGAACATAATCCGCTCCCGCTCTTTCGCGATCCCGGTATCCACACGGCCCGACCCGCTTAACGGATGCTGGCGCCGGGTTTCCTTGTAACGCTTGATCAGCACATCGTCTCCCGCGTCCAGAAAAAGGATTTCATAGGCGATCTCTTTTTTATCCATCTCTTCGAGCACATCCTGAAGTCCTGAGAAATCCTGTCCGCCTCTGACGTCCAGCCCGAGGGCCGCTCTGTCCACTTCTCCTCCGGGTTCGCTGAACAATTCTACGAATTTCATCAGAAGGGGAATGGGCAGATTGTCCACGCAGAAATATCCCATATCTTCCAGCATTTTCAAGGCGGTTGATTTCCCCGCCCCTGACATCCCTGTTACTATTACAAGGCGCATGTTCTAAAATTCTCCTATCCTTTTTACTTCCGGTTCGAGTTCCACGCCAAATTGTTCCTTCACGCGCGCTCTCACCTGATCCATCAGCTCTGTCACCTGCGCGGCTGTGGCGCTGCCTCTGTTAATCACAAAGCCGCAGTGCTTCTCAGACACCTGGGCGTCCCCCACGCGGAATCCTTTCAGTCCTGCGTCTTCAATCAGCTTGCCCGCGAAATAACCTTCCGGCCTTTTGAATGTACTTCCGGCGCTGCCGAACTCCAGCGGCTGTCTGGATACTCTCTTTTCTTTAAGCTCCTCCATCTGCGCGCGGATTTCTTCTCTGTTCCCCTTCTGCAGTCTGAGAACCGCCTCCAGCACCACATACTCATTTTTCGCGATTATACTCGTCCGGTAGCTCATCCCGAGCTCATCCACCGGAATATCCAGGATCTCACCGTCCGCCGTAAGCACCTTCGCGCTCTCGACGATCTGTTTCATCTCTCCTCCGTAGGCGCCGGCGTTCATCCTCACTGCTCCGCCCAGCGTGCCGGGGATGCCTGATGCGAACTCCATCCCGGTCAGCGACGCCTCAAGAGCGGCTGCGGCGGTTTTGGAAAGAAGCGCTCCCGCCTGGACAAAGATACGTTCTCCTTCAATCCGGATGCTGTTCATCTTCTTATAAATCTGAATAACCACGCCTCTGCATCCTTTATCGCCGACCAGAAGATTGCTCCCGTTTCCTACAATATAATATGGAATACTTCTTTCCCGGCAAAATCCGATTAACCGTCGGATCTCTTCCGCGCTCTCAGGCGTAACAAAATAGTCCGCCGGGCCTCCGATTCTGAACGTTGTATGTCTGCTCATAGGCTCGTCGGCAAAAACATTCTTTTCATCTGTAATACTGTATAACTCTTTTAATAAATCCATAACCCTCTCCGTTCTGCTCCGGTCTGTTCCGGAGTGTCTGTAGACATTATAGTGCAACTGCCCGGCAAAGTAAAGAAGACGACGAAAATCTTGCCAAAGCCTCTCCGGCAGTGTATAATGTTTGCGTATCTGTATTTTTAACACATGCCGGAAACGGCATTCCACTATTTCAAAGGAGTGAATAAAACAGTGGATTCTGGTGACAGTTTTCTATTTATTATACTGATTATTCTATTAATGCTGTCTGCATTTTTTTCTTCATCTGAGACAGCGCTGATGACTGTAAATAAGATCCGTCTCCGTTCTCTCGCGGATGAAGGGAACAGACGGGCGGCTATGGTTCTTGACATCACAGAGAACCATACTTCAAAAATGCTCAGCGCCATTCTGATCGGAAATAATATCGTAAATATTTCCGCATCATCACTTTCCGCTACACTTGCATACGCTTTCGGCGGATATATGGTCAGCATCGCGACTGCCGTCCTGACCGTGGCAATCCTTGTCTTTGGTGAGATTACACCGAAAAACTACGCCACTATCAATGCCGAAAAAATATCCCTCAGATATATCCCGGTGATCCGGTTTTTTATGGTAATCATGACTCCCGTTATTTTTATCATAAATCTCTTTTCACGGGGAATTATGTTTCTGTTCCGGGTAGATCCTTCAGCCGCGGACAAATCCATGACTGAAGACGATCTGCGCACTATCGTGGATGTAAGCCACGAGGACGGAATTATCGAATCCGGCGAAAAAGAGCTGATCTACAATGTATTTGATTTCGGCGACGCCAACGCCAAGGATATCATGGTGCCCCGCGTCCATGTGACATTCGCCGACGTAAACAGCACCTATGAGGAACTGATTAATATCTTCCGCGAAGATAAATTTACAAGACTTCCCGTTTATGAGGAAAATCCGGACAACATTGTCGGCATTATTAATATGAAAGATCTTCTTCTGTATGACAGAACGGAAGCTTTCAACATAAGGGATATTATGCGCAAACCGCATTTTACCTATGAATACAAAAGCATTTCCGAGCTGCTTGTTGAAATGAGGGACTCCACTTTCAATATCGCCATTGTACTGGATGAATACGGCGAAATGGCCGGTCTGATTACTCTGGAAGATATTCTCGAGGAAATCGTAGGCGAAATTCACGACGAATACGATGAGCAGGAAGATGAAAAGATTCAGCAGATTTCCGACCGGGAATATATTATAGAAGGTTCTCTTAATCTGGATGATGTGAATGACAGTCTGGGCACGTCTTTTGAATCAGAAGACTATGATTCCCTGGGCGGATTTATTATCGAACGCCTTGACAGGCTGCCGGAACTCAATGATGAAGTCACAACGGAAGACGGGATCCGTCTTGTCGTAGAACGTCTGGATAAAAACCGGGTCGAAAGCGTCCATGTTTATCTCCCGGAGGCGAAGACAGACGGCGAAGAAGAAGGCAGCGGACAGGACTCCCAGGCAGACTCTCCCGATGCGTCAGAAGACGCATTATAGGGCGCTGTAAATAAAACAAAACAGAAGTTGCTGCGGATTTAATTCATTTTCTGTTCTTTTCTGCATATCCTATTACAGAATAATCTGGAAAAGGAATATGAACTATGCCCTATTCTATTATGCTCGATGCCGGCCACGGGGGACGTGATCCGGGAGCAGTGTACAATGGAAGGCAGGAAAAGGACGACACGCTCGCACTTACTCTCGCTGTCGGCGAAATTTTACAGAACCGCGGGGTAGACGTGGAGTATACACGCACGACGGATATATATGAGTCGCCGTATCAGAAAGCAATGGAGGCAAACAATGCGGGAGTGGATTTTTTTGTTTCCATCCACCGCAACTCCTACCCTGCCGACAACGCGGTCTCGGGTGTGGAAACCCTGGTATATGATCTGTCAGGGATCAAACTTGAGCTGGCGGAGAATATCGCCGCGCAGCTGGAAACAGTCGGATTTGTGAACCTCGGCGTAAAGGCCCGTCCCGGGCTTGTAGTACTGCGCCGCACGCGGATGCCCGCCGTCCTTGTGGAGGCCGGTTTTATCAATTCGGATACTGACAACTATCTCTTTGACAACAATTTTGACGATATCGCCCTGGCCATTGCCGACGGGATACTGGATACGCTGGGCATTGATACAGAACCGGATGTGCCCGTTGACCAGAATCCGCCGCAGGGCCGCGGCTATACTGTTCAGGCCGGCGTATTCCGGAACGGTACGTACGCCGATCGTCTCCAGAACGAACTTGTGGCGCAGGATTTTCCCGCCGTTGTCTCGCAGGACAACGGCCTGTACCGGGTCACGGCAGGTACATTTTCCCGGCTGGATGAAGCTGTTCGAATGGAGCAGAAATTAAAAAAAGCCGGGTATCAGACAGTGATTATCAGTGAACAGACCTGATTTAAATGCATTATAATTGCGGGAGGGAGGAGCCGTACGGCTCCTCCCTCCCGCAATTAAACTTAAGGATTCTTTTTTCGGAGTATTCCGGCGCGGCAGCGCCGGATCTCTGAACGAAGCAACAGCATATTTCCGGGCTGTTCCAGAAATCCACCTGCTTTTTCCTGCATCGCATCAAGTAAATACATATAATACCGGAGCATATCGTCAAGCGTACATATAATGCATTCACCCTTCCCCGCCGGCATGCCGTGAATATTAACCGTGTCGTCGCCGCACCATTCTCCGGCAACGATGTCGCCTATATGTTCTACCACTTCTTTGTCTGACTGTACATATTCCGGATAATACTCTCCAAGGCCTCTCAGACGGTTTACTTCCACGATCATATCGTCCACTTCCTGAAGTTCTGCCTGTCCTTCCGCCTCTCTCTGTATCGGCACAAGGGCCGGATGCAGTTTCATCATATAGTTCTGATTTTTAAACTCTTCACAATACTCTTCATAACATTTTCGGATATCATCCAGCGAATCTCCTCCTTTAGAGGCAAGACGCCAGCCTTCTGTCCGCATGTAGGCCATCCACCTTTCATGCTCCAGATTATAATATTCTTCGATTTTTCCGGCTGTTTCTTTCCTGAAATCCACTTCATGTATATATCTGGAAAAAATTTCGGCTGTTTTTCTGTCACGAGGCACTCTCAGAATCCCCAGCCCGAGTTCCCAGAGTTTTGAATTTATGTGCAGGCCGTTGGCAATACTGGATCTCCGGTTTGTCTGTTTTCTGTAGAAATCCCTGACCGCTTCTTTTCTTTCTTTTTCACTGGAATTTTTATCCAGCCGCCAGTAATGCGCCTGCACTCCCAGGCCAAGGTATTCCAGAATAAACGCCGCGTCCGAGTGGTCGCCAAAGTACGCCCCTCTGTTTCCAAACGGAATAATACCATAATAAAGCTTTTTGTTCGTCCTTGTATTCTCATGCATGCCGCACAGCGCCGCGCGTTTCCCCGGGCTTTTCACATATACGCATATCAGCGGACGCCGGGTGCTTTTTCTCATATAAAAATATTTTTTCAGCAGCAGCGCCGCACGTATATTATCTTCATCATCTCCAAGACATACAACGCAGTAGCTGATATCGGGCAGCCCGTCCAGATACTTTTCGGTCATGTTGCTGAATACATTCGCCTTCTGTATGTCTATCCGGTAATTCACATTTTCCGCAAACAACTCCGGACATTCTTCCTGAAGTTTTTTCCGGATCAGATTTCCTTTCAGGTCTATCATGTGGATGTCCGGTTCAAAATCTTTCATCTGACCGCCCCACACGGCGGCTTTAAGAAATTCAAGACCTGTTTTCCCGCCTCCCGCAACTAGTACGGAAAGTCTGTTCTTTCCATCCGCCGCTTTTCCCGGCATGTCTTCCGGATCTATTCCGGAATACAGGGGATATCTGTACAAATGCTCATATACAGCGTCTCTGACTTCATTCATAAGAACTACCCGCAGGTTTTCTTTTTCTTTTGCATCCAGCAGGATCTCTGCTTCAGCGGCCGATGCGTAGCAGTAAACCGCAGTATTTTTCTGGCTCAGCTTTCCGGACTTTATCCGCTGCGCGTTTCCGGTCATACTGTCTATCATCTGAAGTGTATTATCTATATTTTTCTCTTCATCGTCTGAAATGTGAAAGTACGCGGTATATCTTTTTTTATTATTAAGACGCAGATTCATCATGTCTCCAGCCACGAAAACCGCGTTGAGTTTTGCCGCGCTTTCTTCAAGTTCTTTATTCAGATCATCCTTTTCATTTGACCTGCAGAAAATAATTCCGCTTTTTTCTCCTTCTTTTTCCAAAGCGCGCCGGATTCCGCGGGCGGTTTCCAGAGAACGTTCGTTGAGTTCTGAAAAAATATACAAAGACTGTTTTCTCCTGGCCGTAAGTCTGAGCCGTTCAAAAAAATTGGAAAAGTACCGCAGCACGACACTGAGAGTAAACACAGGCGCAAGCAGATACAACAGGCAGACAAGTATTTTATAGGGATAATATAACATGCCAAGTGTATTCGCCGGAAGAAGTTCAAGTATATCTCCTGTTCCCGTATCCACCACAAACATGCGGATGCTCTGTGAAACGCTCATCGCCAGTGCAAACCCCGGCTGTTCCGACAGGCACATGGCCGGAAAGCATGTAAAAATACATGCCAACAGCACCGCTGCGCCCAGATATCTGATTTTATTTTCTCCCTGTTTCCTGTGATACAGGAATACGGTTATGCCGGCTGCAATACATACTACCGCGCACCAAAAGCAGATTTTCCATATCATATTCTCTCTTTCTCCCCTTCCTCTATAATTGCATTTAATGTCTCGCCCAGCTTTCCTTCATCTATTACCGGCCTGTTAATATATTTCACTCCCATCAGCCTGCTTCTTTCTTCTCTTCCGCCAGCCTGTCCGTCCTTCTGTCCGGCCGTTTTGCTGTTTGAAGTGACAAGGATCGCCTGTCCGTCTATCCCGAAATGCTCTGAAAAGTATTTTATTTCCATAAGATGCGCTGTTTCCGGTCTGCACATTTTCGCAGATATAAAATACGTTTTAAGATTTTTCGTTCCTATAATATCTATCTCATTATTCACAACTTCTTCCAGAGCGTTGTCCTGCAGAGGTTCCCAGCTGAATTCAGAATTAATATTCAGATCATCAAACGTCCCCATGCCAAGGCAGGTAAAATAAATCATTGCCTCCAGTATGTTTCCTTCTCTCTGAAGACATGCTTTTACCGCTTCCGTCGCATATTTGAAAAAAATTTCTGTCCCTGTACTTCCCGGAGATACCTTCAGATTCTGAATCAGATTCTGTCTGCCTCCCGTCCCCTGTCGGCCATTGCATTCCAATTTTCTCAACGCTTCCACGATACATTCTATATCCGGCTCATTCTTTTCTCCGTCAGATGCCGGAACTGTATTTTTCGGTTTACTGATTCTGGTATAAAGCGTCCTGTCTTTTATTCGATAATTTTTCTGTTTTTCTCCTGTTCTCTGCGACCTTTTATTTCCAGCCTCAAAAAGATATTTATGCCTGAGCGGTTCTTTTTCCGCAATGGCAGTCAAATCCATCAGAACAGCTGCAATCCTGCCATATTTTGTCGAAAATTCCACCGGCAGCTCATCATCTTCTCCCGGCAGGCGGTATGAAGCAATCAGTTCCGCCTCCAGACATTTTAAGAAAACTCTGTCCAGGCCGGTCAGTTTCAGCGCGGCGCCGCTGACCGGTATGGTTTTATATCCGATTTTCCCCCCTGAACTGTCACATGACAACCCGACTGCTTTTTCTCCTTCCGCATGTACAAGCGTTTCGATCAGCATTTTCCAGCTTTTTGCCCCGATTTCTTTATAAGCGTTCCATATTCCTATATAACGCGAACCAAGTCCCAGAATCGGATTTTCTTTTTTGTCCGAATCCATACGCGCCTCAAAAAGATAAAATGTTTCTTCCACTGTCAGATGTATTTCTCTGGCGCACATCTCTGTCATAGGATCGTCAATTCCCCGAATCCGTCTGTTTTTTACCATCACCTTCCGTTTATTGCGCAGCAGAGGAATCCGGTCGATACGTTTGAGGTCTTCCGGATCCAGGCCGGTTACGTCAACAACTGCGTCTTCATCCGACTGAGGGATATCTGAGAAACCGCCCGCCGCAATCTCCGCTGCGCTGCCCCGCATCGCAATAAATTTTCTGTAAAACGGTACATTTATATCGGCGTCATCAATCGGGATAAACAGCACTTCATCCGGCTCAAGAAATAATGTGGAAAGTATATTTTTCCAGTGATTTTCTCTCCCCGGCAGATACGGTCTTATTATTTTCTTTATACTGCCGTCTGAAAGAATACCCGGTATTCCCCGCACAATGTCTTCGTCTGATTTTTTATAGTCATGATATCTGTTGTACTCATGCGCCACCTGCACAGTCCTGTTCAGCAGCCTTAATTCCTCTCTGACGCCGTAGTCATATTTGCATATCTCGCTGCAAACCCGCTTTAAATCTTCTTCTGCCTGGTTCCATACATGTTCAGCGTTGCTTTCCCCGGCAAACACCCTTTCTCTTACTGTAACAAGCCATCGGAATGCCTCCTGCAGTTTTTCGTTCTGATATCTGTCCAGCCTGCATTCCAGCCGGGCGCACAAAAGCTCTGCTTCCGCCTTCGCTGTCCTGATTTTTTTCTTTGCGATCTGATGAAGTCTCAGACACATAAGTTCCAGGTCGTCAAGACTGTCCGCCGTCTTTTTGCTCAGTTTCGCACGATTCCACTGCTTTTTCTCCAGCGTCTTCAGACGGTTTCCCGGGCGGCTTGCCGTCAGGCACGGATGAAGTCTGCGATCTCTGTCCTTAAAATCATTTTCTCCTGTAAAGGCATATTGCTCTAAATCATTCTCAGACGGCCGATCCCAGCCGTTAATTACCAAATGCGCGCACCAGCTTTGATGTTCCAGATCACTCAATATGTCTGCCACATCTCCCGCTTCCGCTTCCGGCGCAAGCACGCGGCGGTAAAACTCCTCTCCCGGATTAACGCAGGATGCGGGGATGCCTGCCGCTTTCAGCTTATATCTGACCGCCAATGCGCTTCTTACTGAAGATTCCAGATTATAGATATCATTTTCAAATGTTTCTCTTATTTCCTTTCTCGTCGCTCTTTCGTAATTGCCTCTGTAATAAAATGCATGTACATTCAGCGCCCATTTCATTATTCTTGTTTCAAAAAGTTTTTCATCATAACAGGAACATTTCTTTACATCTGTGACCGGCGGCAGCGCCTTTTTGGCAAAGGCTCCCTTATCCTTTTCAATTGCCGCGCGTATTTCCGGCCAAAGCAGAATCAAATACCCTGATTCTATTTCTTTTAACATCCTTCCGTTATCCGCAGTCATTTCTTCTCTGCTTCTCTTATACAGATAAATCTCTGCCATCGGCTTTTCACAGATTTTATTTCCTGCGTTTATTCTGTCCTCTTCCCCCCATATGCACTTATTTTCCATATATATATAAACGGTGCGCAGAAACGCCGGGTTTTCTTTTTTCAGTTTTTCGAGAAATTCCGCCGCGTCATCCGCATACAGTCTGATTCTCAGTTTCATTCCCGGCATATGTACACAGGCAAACGCTGCTTTAAAAAAAGGCTCCCTTATATCATGATTGCCGCAGATCGCAATATCAAGTATTTTCTCCCCGTCTTCATTTACGGCATAATCAAAAACAGGCCACCTGTCGAGAATATAATAAGACTCCATCATATAGTTGGCCCGGGCGTATTCTTTTTTGGAAATAAATTCCTGCGCGTCCACTATTTTTTTCAGCCGGTTCAGATCAAAGCACATCTCTCTTGCGGACGGGTAACGTACGCGAAACTTTCCGCTCAGAGATCTGGTCAGTATCCTGCAAAGCAGTTCCTCCGCTTCCGGCTCTGTACAGCCATATCGGCTGCAGATTTGAACGGCGCTTTCCATGCACTCTGCTCCTGTCAGATTTTTCCCCGGAAGCCTTCCCGCCAGAAGTTCATAGAAAACCATGCCAATGCAGTATACGTCCCAGGACGGCTTCAAAAATACAGATTTATTAACGTCGAACCACTCTCTCAGCTCTTCCGCCTCCGGAGGCATATATGGCTCTGTTGTCCGTATCCCGTGTATGTTTTCCAGATCAGACCACGGCACAATACTGTCCACATCAAATAATTTTACCGACTGCTGAGACGGAATCCATAAAATATTGGATGGATTCAGGTCTATATAGAGATAGCCCTGCTCATTCAATATCTGTACTGCTTCCGCCGTCCTGTAAATCAGCCATAATTTATCGGAAAAACTCTTCACCTGCGTCTTTGAAAGAATTGTCCCGAGATGGATATCGCTTAATATGTAATATGAATCGCCGTACTCCGCCATATTGTACGGGCGAACCATGATTTCCATTGACGCCCCGCCGGAAAGCTCTGTCTGCAGCCTGTATGATTTCCGGAAATTATCCCGCATGTGCCTGAATGTCCGGCCGGAAATCGTTTCTTTTGCGAAACATAGACGTGTTCCTTCCCGTTTTGCCTCAAAAGTCTCTTTTCCCGGAGCCGGATAAAACTCTTTCATAATCATTCTGACACCGATTTTTTCTTCCGTAAAAAGTCTGACGATGTATGTAATGCATGATGCGCCGCGTCCGATCTCTTCTTCAACTACTGCTTTCTGCGTATATATCTGTTCTTTTCCCGCACGAAATATTAGTTCCAGTTCATCCCCGCTCTTAAGGGGCGTTCTGTCATCTCTCACCTCTGTCATCTGTACTGTCCTTTCCCGCTTTGACTATTTGCCATAAATTTCTCAAAGAATCGACAGGAGTATCGCTTTGAATCAGATAAGCCAGCAGGCACTCATATGGATTTTGAAGATAAAAGGGCATCATTGCGCATTTCTTCAGGTAATTATTTACTTCCCTTACAAAATCCTGATATACCGCCTCCGAAGATGCTTCCATCACGTATTCTTCGACGGGGCGGGAATCCGTATCCATACAAAAATTAAGAAATACCAAAGTAATAATATCGCTTCTGCGGGCTTCAGATTTTAATAAATCCTTTCGCTTTGCACCAGATGTACTGTCAGCCTGCTTCTGGATATCAGAAAAACGTTTGCCTGTTATCTCTGTCTCTGTGAACCATTGTCCGATCTGTCTGCCGTTTATGTTATCGGTATTCCCCGGCTCATATGCGCCGCTTCCGTACAGAAAATCTCTTATCAGTTCTATTGAGATTGTGTCTTTTATTTTTCTTCTCGACACCGGCTTTGGATTCGATATACTGATAATCTCATCCGGCTTCGCTTCCATATGACACACGGCGCCTTTATCCGCCAGCCGTTCTCCTTCCCTGCTCGGCTCCTTGGCCCGCACCGTGATTTCTTCTGTTCCCTCTGCCGCCGCTGACTCTCCGTCACATTTCTTTTCAGGTAAAACTATGTCTTCTTTCAGGATAAAACATATTTTTCTCTTTTGCTTTCCCTTTTCCGCATAAAAAACCGTCCCTTTCGGCAGACAGATTTCTCTGCCGGCTTTGTATATGATCCTGAGTTTCGCTTCCGCATATTCCTCCGTGCCCCGGTCAACTGCTTTAAATTCCAGAAGTTCTCCTTTGTTATTATCAACAAATTTATTCAGCAACTCCATAAAAACAACCGACGCCGTACGTCTGGGCGGGACTGCCGCCTTATGCACGGCAAAGAAACGTTGCAGCTTTGGATTTAAAGTGTCCGGCGCAAATTCTTCCGTCTCATAAAGCCATATTTCCGCCTCATCTTCCGTCAGAGTCCGAATCACCTCATCGCGTATTTCAACGGTATTCGAAAAAAACACTTTTTCTCTCTCCGCCTCTTCCGGTTCGGTTATTTCGTAATCTCTCAGAAGCGCCTGATAACACCGGAAATGATTTTTACGGCAAAAACGAAGCGCGCACCAGACAAGCATTTCTTCAGGATCATAATAATTAAATCCTGCCCGTTTCAGAGCATTCTGCAGAAACGCGTCCACATCTTCCACCGGAAGTCCGAGTCCGAGACTCAACTCAAAGAAGCGCCTGACTGTCTTTTTCCCGTATCCGCCCCGGCCCGCCGACTGCTTTCCTGTGAGCATATCCCGTATCCAGCGCTCTCTGCCGCGGTCTTCCGGCATACCGTTTTCCTGGAAACGTTTTGTTATATGCTCTATAAGTTCTTTAACATCCTCATCACATATTATCTGTGTGTCCTCTCCGCCCATCCATTCATCCAGCAGATACTTTCCCAGATAACGGCTAAAAGGAACGGGCGCCAGCTTCTTCAACAGTTTATTTGTAGATTCTTCCGCAGCCAGTTCCTCCCATTCAAGCTTTTTTTCACCGAGTTTTTCATACCATTTTTTCCTCTTATCATCAATCGCTTCTGTATATCCGGATTTTACACGGCTCATCTGTTTCTCCTCTCTCCTGCATAACCTATTATAAATGCACGCTGTATTTTATTTTTTCACACTTCAGTCAAGTATCTCATACGTCTCCCTGAATTCGTCTCCCGCAACAAAATTAAAGTCTGCGTCAGTGATCCGGCCGGCTTCATCTTTTATAATACGATAGAAAACAATTACCGCATCCTTGTCCGCCGAGAGCTCTGTACCCCACAGCAGCGCCTGAAAATATTTCTCCGGGTCATCCTCATGGATCGTAAGACGCCCATGTTCTATAAGATATCTCAGTTCCGGACACGGCGGATCTCCATATGTCCATATTTCCACCGGTTTCGACTGTTGTTCGTAATATTCCGCCGCAAGATGCCTGTGATTTTCTTCAAAAAATTCAGCGCTGTTCGGATACGGGCTTCCCGAAGAATCCAGCTTAATATAATCACCCTCGTGTACGATTTCACCGGTTTTATCTCCTGTTTCCCGCGAAAACACCTCATAGCGTCCGTCTCCCCGCACTTTTATCTCACCTTCCGCTATCATTTCTTCCAGAACCCTGCTGTCTTCTCCTAACCGGTATGCCTGCACAACCACAGTCTTTTTTCTGGCTTTCCGCATATTTCACCTCCTGCCGGAGTAATCCCGGCCATTCATTTTTATTCATATTGTCTCAACTGCGCCGTACCGCAGCAAATTCACTATACTTCATTCTAACATACAGCCATGCGGTTTTCTATAAAAACAGGCTCCCGGCCGTTTTTGACCGGGAGCTTCAGAAGCAATATTCAAATATTTTATTTATATTTCCACTATTCGGCGGCAAGAACATAATTAATGACATCCGCCGGAGATATCTGCGCCTCCTCTCTGTTATTTATCTCGATATAAAAAGCGGTGTCAGTCTGCGCGATATATCCCATAAGAAGGCTGCTTTCGGTTCCGTCGGAATACTGCGCGGTTCCTGTTTTTGCCATTGTAATCCTGTCGTCATAATTCTTTTCGGAATAATATGCATCATATGCGCCGACCCATGTTTCATATATCTGCCGCGCCGTTTCAGAGCTCATCAGCTGCTCTGTTTTCGCTTTATGCTGCTGTGTCACCTCCCCGTCCACCGCTGTAATCTTTTCTACAAGGTATGGTTCGGAGCATACCCCGCCATTTACCAGAGCGCTCACAATTCTGACCATATCAACGGGGGACGCCTGTGTCGTTCCCTGACCTATGAGCGACCATGTTCCCGAAAAGCTTCCATCGCCGCTGTAGCCTGCAGACGATGCTGTTCTGTGCAGCCTGTCCAGCGGGACTTCACTGCTTTTTTTCTGAAATCCCAGCTGTTCCAGCTTTTCCCATGTACGATCAGGATCTGCGTCAAGGATTTTTATAATTTCCCGGCCGAAGAAAACATTGCACGAATAACCCAGCGCCTCTGTAATATTATGGACACCCTGCTGTGTCACGCAGGTTATGTCACCGTTTGCAAGCGGATATACCCCTGTGCATTGTACCGTCTCTTCCGCCAGCGCTTCCCCGCACTGGGCGGCGAACAGAATTGAAGTAACGACTTTCATCGTGGAACCAGGGATGGTCGTGCGCAGATTCCTGTTCAGCAGCGCTCCCTCTTCCAGTTCGTCTACCGCCGTATACGGAGATGCCCCGGGCAGAGAAACAGCCGCAAGTATCCTGCCCGTTCCCGCCTCTGTTAAGAGCGCGCTTCCTGATTTTACCCCGTTCTCTTTCATGTAATTATAAATCCGTTCGCTCAGATCATGCCTGAGCGTAAGCGTTATATCCCGTCCTGCATCAGACAGTGAGGCAGCGCCGGAAGACAGACTGTATGCGTCCTTCCCCATGAGCACATCCGAATACTGAACCGCAATTGTATTTTCCGCGGAATAATTTGTTTTAAGTTCACCGACGATGCTGTATGTATCTTCGTACCCGGGGAAATCCATACTCCATAACTTCACGCCTGCCGAATCTGTAATCTTTCCCACATGAATATCCGCGCCGTCCGCCCATTCAACATATCGGTCATATCCGAGTTCTGACACGGCTTCTTCTCCACCTTTTGCCAAAAGAACAATGCCCATAGCTGACATCATCCCAAGAAACAGAGCCATTATCAAAAATATGATCCTCTTCTTCCGTATCTTCTGTATCATACTCATCCTCCTCCCTCTTCTTAATCTTAAGCTTAATTCTTTCAAACTCCGGCGAAAATGCGGATAAAATTCCTCCTAAAATCATAAAGCTGCATATCATGTTAGAGCCGCCGTAGCTTAAAAATGGCGCGCATATTCCTGTCAGCGGCAAAATATTGAGGCAGCCTCCGATATGAAGCACATACTGACAGAAAAAAGTAACTGTTCCAAGCACACCAAGCATATAGTGAAACGGACTGATTACCGGGGTAAGAAACAGATGCGCAAGCTGAAGCATCAGAACGCCGAGAAGAAATATAACTGCTCCTACTCCGAAAATAGCGAATATCACATTGAAAACCAGATCAGTTCCTGATGAAGTTACTGCCGTAGCTGAAACAGTATTTCCCGCCGCGCCGATTCCCCGCAGACCGCCCTTAAGGATAGCCATCAGAGAATTGTACTGCTGTCCGCTTCCCTCCGCCAAAGCCTGAAAACACATCTGAAACCTGTCCCTGACGTATGGAAGCACCTGCACGGCAAGAGCTACGCCCGCTGCTGCCAGGCCGCCGATTAAAGCGGATATCTTCCATCCAAACAGATACCAGCTGCTTATCATCCATATGACAAGCAGCACACCCGCATTGCCCAGGTCTTTAGATATTACAAGCACAACCACTGTCCCTGCGGAAATCACCATATATACCCCGGTCAGCATTTTATTATTTCTTATTTTATAGCAAAATGCCGAAAACAGAATAAGCAGCACTTTCATGATCTCGCCGGGTTGGAAACTGAGCGGTCCGATCCTGACCCAGCCGTAGCTGCCGTTTACAGTATTTCCTGTAATCAGACCGCAGACAGCGCTCAGAAAATTCAGCGCAGTCACTCCGATCAGAGCCCACGCAACGACTTTCTGCTGTACCGCCGTAAGATTTACTCTCACAAACATATAATACAGACACATTGCCGCAATCCCCAGCGCCGCGAAGATAATCTGCCGTTCCAGTCTGGCTCCGCCATTGTAAAAACTCTGTACGATCATCCCCATAAACAAAAGCATGCCGCAAACAGCCGACGCCGACGCAAGCCAGCATCTTCTCCATATTCCATACAGGGAAATGCCTGTTTCCAGAAGAATGACAAGCAGAAATCCTGCCGTCAGAAGCCCTGCCGCATTATATTCCGCCGACGTATAATACAGTATGTCGTCCTTCTCGCTCCAGTCGGCGTACTGTATCATCCCGCCTGTTTCCTTCAGGAAAAGATACAGGAAAACGGACTGGCATAAAACCGTCATCAGCAATATGCCTGCCTCCATTCTTATCATATTTTTCATACTCTCACACCACCCCTCTGCTAAATGTCAGCGCACATCCTCCGAAGATGTATCTTGCGCCATGATACATTTTTATTTCTCCGTCTTTCGTCCTGATTGCCTTCCTTTCGTCCCCGAATTCCATATAAACCGGGAATCTGTCGGACAGATTTCTGATATAGAACTGCCCGTCTTCTTTTATTAATGCATGAGCATGAATCTGAGCAATCCCGGCAAGCTTGGTTTTTCCCCACCAGCGGTTTTTCTTACGGTCAACCCCCGGAATACGGATCCTGATATCCGCGTTCTGCCCGGCTCCGATAAAAACCTCACTTGACCTTATCACATATATTTGTCCGAAATCAGTCTTAAAATATGCCGCCAGCCCGTGTTCTTCATACTGCCTCCCGCGCATCTTTGCCTCGCGCAGGAGCACACAGAAGCTTGCCGTGAAAAAAAACGCCGCCAATACAACCAACATTTTCGCTCACCTCCATTCAAGTGTTTTTCTCTGCATTTTCTTCATCTTTTTTCTCCATCTAAAGTCAAAGTAAAAAGATGAAATAAGAAACGCGATTCCAAAAATCGCCGCAGCGCAAATTGC
>CALWKB010000120.1 GCA_944381125.1 uncultured Mediterraneibacter sp.
AAACGAAAAAGGAATTGTATCTGAACAGTCCGCTTTCCCTGCCGGAAAGCCTGAATTTTGATAATTATGTAAAAGCGTTTGACAAGCTGGATCTGGTGACCACATTCGGGAACACCCTTCTTTATACCGTAATAAGCGTATTCCTGCTGGCGGTGCTGTGCGGCGTGACCGCCTGGGCTATCGCCCGGTGCAAACGGAAATTTTTCAAGTTCTGCTATGTATATTTTATCGTGGGAATCCTGATTCCGTATCAGGCGCTGTTTCTCCCGATCTATATTATCGGTTTTAATCTTCACCTGACGAACACCCGTTATGGTATCATTTTCATGTACGTGGCCACGGGCATATCGTTTGGCGTCTTTCTGATGAACAGTTTTATGTCTACAGTTCCGCTGGAGCTGGAAGAGGCGGCCAGGATCGACGGATGTTCGGTTTACCGGACCTATTTCTCCGTTGTGCTTCCGCTGCTGCGCCCGGCAATGGCGACATTGGTTATCATGCAGGCGTTCCAGATCTGGAATGACTACCTGCTGGCAAGCCTCTATGTGAGCAAGAACGACCTGAAGACCCTGACGGTTTCCATTCAGTCGCTTTCTCGGCTCAGAGCAATGATTATACAACGGCGATGGCGGCGATTGTAATCTCGGTGCTGCCTATTGTTATTCTATTCCTGGCTCTTCAGAAATACTTCATAAAAGGAATGACTGTGGGAGCGGTAAAAGGGTAGCGCAGAGGAAATTAAGAACGTAAAATACAGAAAACAGGAGGATAAAGTATGGCAGTTCAGGTCCTGGAACAATACAGACTGGGAGATATGACGGTGGTTTACCTGACAGACGGCAGCAGACAGCAGGTGGGGATGATACTCATCCCTGCCGGTCTGTCTTTTCCAGCTTCTGTTTCTAAAAATATGGAAGTGGACGGACTGATTCAGGTAAAAATTGCAGGAGATATCTACAATGAGGCATATGCCCTGGGCATATCCATGAGAAACAGTGAGACGGTTCGGAATCTGTCCTATGCAGGACAGAAGCAGGAAGAGACGGAAGACCGGGTTACCATTATTACGGAAATGACGGATGCGAGGAGACTGCGGGCATTACACAGGCTGGAATGGCGGAAAGGCGCGCCCTATGTAAGGATCTCCTGCAGCCTGGAAAATACCGGGGAAGAGGCGTTTATGCTGGAAATGTTAGAGAGCTTTTCTATCAGCGCGCTCTCACCCTGGCTGGAGGGAGACGGACACGGCGCTTTGCGGCTCCACCGGATCCGCAGCGTGTGGAGCCAGGAGGGACGGCTGGAGACGGTTCCCATTGAGGATCTGCAGCTGGAACCGGCCTGGGAGCCCCACGCGGTAAGATGTGAAAAGTACGGGCAGGCAGGTTCCCTGCCGGTAAACCGCTTCTTCCCCTTTGCGGCGGTGGAAGACACGGAAAATCATGTATTCTGGGGCGCGCAGATTGCCCACAACGCGTCCTGGCAGATGGAGCTGTACCGGAAAGACGACGGTCTGGCGCTTGGCGGAGGACTGGCGGACCGGGATTTCGGCCACTGGATGAAAGAGATCCTTCCGGGGCAGACATTTGAGACGCCGGAAGCAATCGTAAGCTGCGCTCATACGGACTCTCTGGATCTCTTTACCGGTCGTCTGACGGAAGCCGCGAAGGAGACTCTGGAACAGGCGCCGGAATCAGAAAAGGATCTTCCCATTATCTTTAACGAATACTGCACAACCTGGGGCAATCCGTCCCATGAAAATATAAAAAAAATCGTGGACCGCATCCGGGACAGAGGATTCCGGTATTTTGTCATTGACTGCGGATGGTATAAGACCGAGGGCGTGCCCTGGGATATCAGTATGGGAGATTATGAAGTATCGAAAGAACTGTTCCCGGAAGGTCTGGAGGAGACCGTAAAATATATCCGGGACGCGGGGATGATTCCCGGCATCTGGTTTGAGATCGAAAATGTGGGAAAGGCTTCCCGGGCGTATAACCGGACGGAACATCTGCTGAAAAAGGACGGGGCGCCGCTGACAAGCTACTTCCGGCGTTTCTGGGATATGAGAGAACCCTGGGTACAGAACTATCTGACGGAGAAAGTCATTGACATGCTGAAGCAGTACGGATTCGGCTATCTGAAGATGGACGACAATGAGACCATCGGCATCGGCTGCGACGGGGCGGAGTCTCTCGGCGAGGGCTTAAGACAGAACATGGAAGCGTCCTTTTCCTTTATCCGGAAAATCCGTCAGGAGATTCCGGAGATGGTTATCGAAAACTGTGCGTCCGGAGGCCACAGACTGGAGCCGAAGATGATGTCCGCATCATCCATGGCGTCCTTTTCAGACGCCCATGAATGCGAGGAAATCCCGCTGATCGCGGCGAACCTGCACCGGGTGATCCATCCGGCACAGAGCCAGATCTGGGCTGTGATCCGCAAAGAGGATTCACTGAAAAGGATTGCATATTCTCTGATCAGCACCTTACTCGGCCGGATGTGCATATCCGAGGATG
>CALWKB010000121.1 GCA_944381125.1 uncultured Mediterraneibacter sp.
ATCTGTGTCGGATGTTACCGCCTGAGCGGGTTCGGCGTCGATGCTTTCACCTGCATGAATCTGGGCATCAGCGGATTTATCGGCATGACATTCGGTACATGGCAGCTGATCATGAATATCCTGATCCTGATCGTCGTATTTTTTACAGTCCGGAAATGCATCGGCGCCGGAACCATTGTCAACATGGTCTGCGTCGGATACGGGGCTGATTTTATCTGCTGGATGGCGCAGGATGTGCTTCGGATCGACATGACGCTCCCGCTCCGGATCGGCGCGCTCATACTGGGCAGTCTGTTCGCCGGGCTTGGCGTCGCGTTCTACATGGTGGCGGAGATGGGGATCGCGCCCTATGACAGCGTAGCGCTGATCATTGAGAAGGTTACAAAGAACCGGGTGAAATTCCAGTATGCCAGAGTTTTAAGCGATGTGACCTGTGTGGTGATCGGGGTATTGTTCTGCCTGGCGTCACATGGGGATCTTCTCATGATCGTTGGGATCGGCACGGTAATCAACGCATGTTTCAACGGACCGCTGATCCAGTTCTTTCGGACTCATGTCACGGAGCCGCTGCTTTATGGGAAAAAATAAAAATGTAAATAAATAAAAAATCATGAAACAACTTCCTCGGAACAGATCTCTTTCTCATGCAGATACTGTATATGAAACGGATCATGTTTCAGAAGGGAGTTGTTTTTTTATGATCGCAGATAAAGAGCATCTGGCGATGGCCTCTGTCCCGGTGCAGACCTGGGGCGCACTGTATGACAAGGATGAAGTGCTGGCTGCAGGAACCATTTTTAAGGAACTGGACATGCCTTTTTTTGCCGCGGACCATATTCCGGCGAAAAAGGATATAACAGATCCGCTGACAGAGATCCAGAAGGTCAGCTTTATCCTGGATGACCTGCGCCTGTACCTTGACACCCATCCGGATGATCCGGACGCGCTGACGCTGATGAAACGGCTGGTAAAAGAGCGGAAAAGTCTGACCGCAGATTTTGCGAAAAAGCATTATCCGCTCACGCCGGACTGCATGGGCGCAGTCTATGAGGCGGAACCTGACGTGATGTGCTTCTGCTGGCAGGAAGGGCCGGCACCGTGGAAGGAGGGAATGTCTGATGTGGATCTATGAGAAAAGACTTCAGTATCCGGTAAAGATCACCAAAACATGTCCGAAGACCGCACAGCTCATCATCAGCCAGTACGGCGGGCCGGACGGGGAACTGTCCGCATCCATGCGCTATCTGGCGCAGCGCTACACCATGCCGGTGAAATCCGTGGGCGGTCTGCTCACTGATATCGGCACGGAAGAACTGGCCCACATGGAGATCATCTGCGCCATGGTTTATCAGCTGACGAAGGATCTGACGGTGGAAGATGCGAAAGCGGCAGGATTTGACGCCTACTATATCGACCATACGGCCGGGCTCTGGCCCCAGGCGGCGTCCGCACTGCCTTTTTCAGCTGTGGAATTCCAGTCCAAAGGTGATGCCATTACGGACCTGACGGAGGACCTGGCTGCGGAACAGAAGGCGAGGACCGTGTATGACAACCTGCTTCGGATGATCGCCGATCCCGAGGTACGGGAACCGCTGAAATTCCTGCGGGCAAGGGAAATCGTCCATTTCCAGCGTTTCGGAGAGGCGCTGGAGCAGACGAAAGAGAAGATGGACGCGAAGAATTTTTACTATATCAATCCGGAATTTGACAAAAAAACCGTATAATGCTGTACAAACCGAAGCCGGGGTTTTTCGGAAGATCAGCCCCGGCTTCACCCTGCGCCATTGTATTTTGCCGGGACGGCGTGTATAATATAAAGAGTGTTCCGGGCAGTTTTCTGCCAGAGCAGATGATAGCGTCAGTGTACAAGGGGCAACACGCTACAAACGATAAAAGGAAAGAATGGAGTGGGATCATGGATAAGGTCATACTTGGTAAAACAGGCCTGGAAGTGAATAAGAACGGCTTCGGCGCGCTGCCTGTCCAGCGTGTGGAGAAGAAAGAAGCGGTTTATCTTCTGCAGAAGGCTTTTTATAACGGCATCAACTATTTTGATACGGCAAGGGCATATTCGGACAGCGAGGAGAAGATGGGCGCTGCATTTGAGTACATAAGGGACCGGATCGTCATCAGTACGAAATCCGGCGCCCAGACCGGTGCAGATATGCGGAAGGATCTGGAAGAGAGCCTGCGCATGCTGAAGACGGATTATATCGACATTTATCAGTTCCATAATCCGGCGTTCTGCCCGAAACCGGGCGACGGGAGCGGTCTTTATGAAGAAGCGCTGAAGGCGAAGGAAGAGGGCAAGATCCGCCACATCGGGATCACCAACCACCGGATCGCCGTGGCGGAGGAAGCGATCCGTTCCGGACTGTACGAGACGATGCAGTTCCCCTTCTCATATATTTCGGCGGAGCCGGATCTGAAGATCGTAGAAATGACGCGGGAGGCCGGCATGGGATTCATCGCCATGAAGGGACTTGCGGGCGGACTTATAAACGATTCAGCCAGCGCCTACGCGTATATGGCGCAGCCGCAGTTCGCCCATGTAGCGCCGATCTGGGGCATCCAGAGGGAGTCGGAGCTTGATGAGTTCCTGTCTTATCAGGAATGTCCGCCGCAGCTGACGGATGAGATGAAAACAAAGATCGGGCGGGACAAGGCGGAACTGACCGGTGAATTCTGCCGGGGATGCGGATACTGTATGCCCTGTCCGGCCGGGATCGAGATCAACAACTGTGCGCGGATGAGCCTGATGCTCCGCCGGGCGCCGAGCGCGGCATGGCTGACGGAAGAGTGGCAGGAGAAGATGAAGATGATCGAGGGCTGCCTGAACTGCGAACAGTGTATGAAAAAATGTCCCTACGGGCTGAATACGCCGGAGCTTCTGAAGAAGAATTACGAGGATTACAAAACATTCCTGTAAGATTACCTTTCAGAAACCAGATGATAACAGACTGCAATAGAAAGAAGGAAAAGAAAATGGCATTTGAAGAAGTAAAGATTTCAGAATTACAGTTCAACCCCTTTGATAAGATCAGCAGGCAGTGGATGCTGATCACAGCCGGTGAGAGCAGCGGCGACTGCAATACCATGACTGCCAGCTGGGGCGGCGTCGGCATCATGTGGGGAAAGCCGGTTGCAACGGCCTACATCCGTCCCCAGAGATATACGAAGGAGTTCGTGGACAAGAATGAATATTTCACCCTGTCTTTTCTCCCGGAAACATACCGGAAAGCGCTGAATGTATGCGGTTCCGTGTCCGGAAGAGATGTGGAGGATAAGTGGCGGGAAGCCGGCCTCCATCCGGTGGAGATCGACGGGACGACCGCCGTGGAAGAGGCGGAGGAGATCTTCGTGTGCAGGAAGCTCTATGCCCAGGATATGGTGCCGGAGTGCTTCACAGACGGCGGAGAATGTGATGAGAAATGGTATCCGAATAAAGATTACCATACGATGTACATGGCGGAGATCGTGAAAGTGCTGAGGAAGAAAGCATGAAGATCAATTCATTCTGCCTCACCTGCCTGATCAATATGCAGGAATCCCAGGTAAGAAAATTCGACGATGAAGAAAAAAAGATGACCTATATGCGCGAGGTCCTCGCCTTTCTGTCATCATGTGATCCGGACCTGTCCGCCCCGGCGCTCGTAAAGCCGCTCTCGCGGATCTATGAGAAATACTGGGGGAAACGTGACAGCATGGACGAGGTGAAGCAGGAGTTTAACGATTACCTGCTCTCCATGGAAGAGGAACTGGAAGCGCAGATCCGGAACCATCCCGATCCGCTGGAGGCCGCGCTATGCTATGCCCGCACGGCAAACTATATCGATTATGCTTCTGTAAAGGATATTTCAAAGGAAAAACTGCTGGAACTTTTTGAAGAACAGAAAAAGACCGGACTGGACAGGGACGTGTACCGGACTTTCCTGGAAGATCTCCGGGGAGCGTCTTCTCTTGTATATCTTACGGACAACTGTGGAGAAATCGTGCTTGATAAAGTGGCGCTGAGGCTTCTGAAAGAACAGTATCCAAAACTGAAAGTCACGGTTATTGTGCGAGGCGAACCTGTAGTCAATGATGCAGATATGGCGGCCGCACGCTATGTGGGGCTTGACCATGTCGCGGATGTAATGGACAACGGAAGCGGAATTGCGGGGACGGATCTTTCAGACATCAGCGATGAGGCCCGCCGTGTGATTGATGAGGCGGACGTGATTATTGCCAAGGGTCAGGGCAATTTTGAGACGATTCATGGCTGCGGGCTGAATATATATTATCTTTTCCTGTGCAAGTGCGACTGGTTCGTACAGAAGTTCCAGGTGGAGCGCTTCCAGGGAATGTTTATCAATGAAAGAAGAACTCTGCAGTTTTAACAAGGCGAAAAAACGGTTAAACGACGATTAAATGACCGAATACTGCAACACATGTGAATTTCACATAAAAAATGATAAAACAGGAGGCGGAACATATGAAAATAGGAATTATGGGCTGTGGAGCCATGGCGGAAACATTCGCCGATACATTAAGACAGATGGATGAAGCGGAATGTTTTGCCGCAGCTTCACGCAGTCAGGAACGTGCGGCTGAATTTGCGCGCAAATACGGGTTTGAGAAAGCATATGGCAGCTACAGGGAGCTGTGTGAAGATCCGGAGGTTGAACTGATCTACATCGCGACTCCTCATTCCAGTCATTATGACAATATGGAAATGTGTATCCGCCATAAAAAGCCGGTTCTGTGTGAAAAATCATTCACTCTGAACGCTGAAGAAGCAGAGCGCATCCGTGCGCTTGCGCAGAAGGAGCAGGTGTTTGCGGCTGAAGCGATATGGACAAGATATATGCCTTCCAGAAATATGATTCAGGAAGTCATCGAGAGCGGAATTATCGGAAACATTACCTCGCTGACAGCAAACCTGTCCTATCCGATTGCACATAAGGAGAGAATTATGAGGCCGGAACTGGCAGGAGGCGCACTTCTTGACATTGGCGTGTACGGAATTAATTTCGCGCTGATGCATTTCGGGACGGATATTGAAAGAATCGAATCATCCGTGCGAATGACAGATACAGGGGTAGACGCTATGGAATCAATAACTTTCTTTTACCGCAGCGGACGCATGGCTGTGATGACTCATGATATTTACAGCCGGTCAGACCGTAAAGGCATTTTTTACGGTGACAAAGGATATATCATTGTAGAAAACATTAATAATCCTCAGAGTATATCTGTTTTTGACACGGAAGACCGCCTCCTTCAGCGGATTGACGTGCCGGAACAGATCAGCGGGTATGAATATGAGGTGCGCGAATGTATAAAGGCTGTCCGTTCCGGCGAAAAGGAGAGCAGTTCCATGCCGCTTTCAGACAGCATAGAAGTCATGAAGATCATGGATCGTCTGCGCGGACAGTGGGGACTTGTTTATCCTCAGGAATTATAATCTGAAGCCCGGACAGAGGAAAACAGAATGAAGCAGAAAAAAGAAGTGCTGGGGAAACTTTTCCTTTCTACATTATATCTGAGCGCATTTACGTTCGGAGGCGGGTACGTAATTGTAACTTTGATGAAGAAGAAATTTGTAGATGAATACCACTGGATCGATGAAGAAGAGATGCTGGATCTGACTGCTATCGCCCAGTCGGCTCCGGGAGCAATTGCCGTAAACGGAGCTGTCGTAGTGGGATATAAGATCGCCGGACTTCCGGGAGCGTTTATATCAATTATTGCCACCGTTATTCCGCCTTTTGTCATCATCGCTCTGATTTCTGTTTTCTACAGCATGTTTCGGAATAACCTTGTAATAAGCCAGATGCTGCTTGGAATGCAGGCGGGTGTGGGAGCGGTGATAGCCGCAGTCGTTTATGATATGGCCGAAGGTGTTGTGAGAGGCAGGAATCCGGCATCCCTGTGTATAATGGCAGGTTCCTTCGCCGCGGCATGTTTTTTTGAAATTAATGTAATTTATATTATTCTTGTATGCGGACTGATCGGCGTTGTAAGAACCTTTTTGCACAAGGGAGGGAAACGTCCATGATCTGTATGCAGCTTTTTCTCAGTTTTCTTCAGATCGGACTGTTCAGTTTCGGGGGAGGTTATGCGGCAATGCCGCTCATCCAGAACCAGGTTGTTTTACAGCACGGCTGGCTCAGTATGGCGGAATTCACAGATCTTGTGACAATTTCCCAGATGACGCCGGGTCCGATTGCAATTAATTCCGCGACGTTTGTAGGAATAAAGATTGCCGGACTCCCCGGAGCGTTTGCCGCGACGATCGGATGCATCCTGCCGTCGTGTATTATCGTAACACTGACAGCCGGTATTTATCTGAGATACCGGAATATGACGCTGCTTCAGGGAATTCTGGAATCTCTGCGCCCGGCGGTAGTCGCAATGATCGCGTCTGCGGGAATTTCTATTCTTGCAACCGCATTCTGGGGAGGCACAGGACGGATCTGTCTGCCGGGAACAGACTGGGGCCTTGTCCTTATTTTCATCATATCCGTTGTACTTCTGAAAAAATGCCGCATGAATCCGGTGGTTGTAATGATTCTGGCGGGAGCGATGAAGGCTGTCCCGGCCATAATATTCGGGTAAAGAAAGGAAGCAGTCTATGAAATTTTTTCATCTGTCAGATCTGCATATCGGTCTGAAACTGATTAACAGAGATCTGCGGGAAGATCAGGAATATATTCTGAATCAGATTACGGAAATCGCAAAGCGTGAACAGCCGGACGCCGTGCTTGTCGCCGGAGATATTTATGATAAAGCCGTGCCGTCGGCGGAAGCGGTGGAAGTCTTCGACCATTTTATTTCCGGCCTGACGCAGGCAGTTCCTGAGGCGTCGATTATGCTGATCAGCGGCAATCACGACAGCGGACCCAGGGTCAACTGTTTCCGGAGCGTACTTTCCAGACAGAATGTATATATGATCGGTCTTCCCCCGGCATCTCCGGAAGAATATATTGAAAAGGTCATTTTGAGCGATAAATATGGCAGGGTGAATTTTTATCTCCTGCCTTTTGTGCGTCCTTCCATGGTCCGGCAGATTACAGGCACGGATGAAAACGGAAACGCGCTCTCATATAATCAGGCGCTGCGCCGTCTTATTTCCCGTGAAGAGCTGAATCTGTCCGAAAGGAACGTACTTGTAAGTCATCAGTTTTATTTCCCGTCAGGACAAAATGCCGATGATGTGGAAAGGATGGATTCCGAAATCTGCACCGTAGGAAATATTGACAGAGTGGACGCGGAGATTCTGAAACCTTTTGATTACTGCGCTCTCGGACATATACACAAACCCATGCAGGCGGGCGGGGAATACTGCCGCTACTGCGGCACGCCGCTGGCCTGTTCCGTCAGCGAAGCGGGACAGCAAAAAGGCGTCGTCATGGTAGAACTGGATGAGAAAGGCAGACGCAATGTATCGGTGATTCCACTCCATCCGCTGCGCCAGGTGCGGATCATCAGAGGAAATCTCGAAGAAGTATTAAAGCAGGGCTGCACCGATTATGCGACGGTTGTTCTGACGGACCGGTCTGATCTTGATGTATCCGACATGCAGGACCGTCTCCGCAGCGAATTTCCGAATCTTCTGGAAATTCGCAGAGAATCGGTCCGGAAAAATGATTACACAGAAAATATCCTTCCGCAGGAAGATCTGGATCCTTTTGAGCTGTGCCGTTCATTCCTGAAACTGAGCGATGAAGAAAATGACAGCGGGGAAACAGAACTGCTTCGGGACGTAATTAATACGGTACTGGAGGTGAACCGGTATTGAAACCTGTAAAACTGACTATGCAGGCGTTTGGCTCCTATGGAAAACGTACGGTTATAGATTTTGAAAAGACAAATCAGAATCTTTTTCTGATTACCGGAGATACAGGCGCGGGGAAATCAACAATATTTGACGCTATCGTATTTGCGCTTTATGGAGAGGCAAGTTCCGGGACAAATAAAAAAGACGGAACGGAACTTCAGAGCCAGTACGCAGGAACCGAGACAGAACCCTTTGTAGAACTGATCTTTTCGGAAGGCTGCGGAACAGAAAAACGGAACTATACGGTCCGCCGCGTGCCGCGGCATCTGCGGCCGCTGAAGCGGGGAACCGGCGTAAAAGAAGAAAGCTCGTCGGTTTCTCTGATTATGCCGGACGATACGGTATATCCGCAAAAAGAGACTGATAAAAAGCTTGAAGAGATAGTAGGCCTGACAAAAAACCAGTTCATGCAGGTCGCCATGATTGCCCAGGGAGAATTTATGGAACTTCTGCGGGCAAAATCAGATGATAAAAAAGTGATATTCCGAAAGTTGTTTCATACGGAGCTTTATGGAAAAATAGTGGAGGAACTGGCCAGAAGAAGAAAAATCAAGCAACAGGAAATGGGACAGATCCGGACGGTATGTCAGACAGAGGCCGCGCATATAGAAGTGCCCGAAAATTATAAAAGAGCAGAGGAACTGCTGGCGCTGAAAAAAAGAATAGCGGGATCGGACCGGCTGTCCGTAGTAGACCTGGAAGAACTTCTAATCGAACTCGGGCAGCTCTGCGCCGCCTTGAAGGAGCGCAGCAGAGCCGCAGAGAAGGAATACAGGGAAGCCGACCGCCTTTATCTGGGAAAACGGGACGCCTGTACTGACGGAATGCAGCTGATTAAACGTTTTCAGGAACTGGATCAGGCCAGAAATGAACTTGAAGAATGCAGCGCCCGCGAAAAAGAAATTGAAGAGACAGCGGCCTTTATCCGTAAGATTGATGATGCATACGAAATACAGGCTGTCTATGACAGATATACGGACGCGGCACAGAATACGGCAAGGGTTCGCAGAAGTCTGGCAGTTCAGAAAGAATTGCTCCCGAGCCTTGAAAGAACAGTCGAAGAAGCCGGGAAACTGGCGGAAAAAGAAAACGGGAAACTGCACGCGGAGATCCGGAATTACTCGAAGGCATCTGAAAAAGCAGAAAGAGCGCTGGAGATTTTCCGCAAGATGCGCGAAGCCGCCGATAAAACAGCCGATGTGGCTAAAGATGTCCGAAAGGCTGAAAAAGAAGCTTTTGAAGCCCGGCAGAAATTTTCCCGTCTTGAAGAAAACGAAAAAAAATGGCGCGAACGTACAGAGCAGCTGAGCCAGTCTGAACTGCTTCTGGAGCGCTGCAGGAGAGAGCAACAAAAAGTTTCGGAACTCATGTCAGACCTGAACCGTGTCAGAACATTAAGCCGGGAACTGGAAAAACAGCAGCAGGCTGCGAAAGAGGCGGGAAGAACTTACGACGCTGTCAGCAAAGAATACGAGGAGCAGAATCATGATTACGAATATAAAAGACGTCTGTTTCTAAATGCGCAGGCAGGCTTTATCGCAAAAGAACAGTTAAGACCCGGACAGCCATGTCCGGTCTGCGGTTCGCTTGAACATCCGCGCCCCTGCCGTCTGGATGAAGAACAGCAGAGTCTGAGCAGGGAAGAACTGGAGGTCTTGAAGAAAAAGATAAATCAATTGCGGCTCCGTCAGGAAGAGGCTGCCGCCGCGTCCAGATCCGCACTGGCTCTGCAGACTGAAAAAGAAGCCAATCTTACTGTTGAAGCAGAGAAACTGCAGCGGAAACTAAAGGAAAATGTTCCGTCTGGAACGATAATTCCGGATCAGATGGAACACAAAGAAGCGGAAAAAATTCTGGCAGAGTGGAAAGATTCACTTGCGAAGGCGGAGACGAAACAAAGGGAAGAACTGCGTACACTGGAGCAGCTCCGCCTCAGACTGCAGGGTCTGGATGAAGAAAAGTCCGCCCTCAGAACCGAAGCAGAAGCCGCGGAACAAAGAAAGACCGAAGCCCGGAATGTATTGATTTCCTGGCAGAGCCGGCAGAACAGCCTGGAATCCGCACTGGAATATAAAACCGAATCAGAGGCAAAATCTGATCTTAAAAATGCTGAAGAAAAGAAAAGCCTTGCAGAGAAAAACAACCGGACCGCACAGAACGCGGCGCAGAAGGCCAGAACCGACCTTGACAACGCCCGGGCTCTGATCGACCGCTATCAGACGGAGCTTCCCATGCACGAAAAGGAATGCAAAGAACGCCAGCTTGCATACAAATCAGTTCTGCAGGAAAAAGCACTGACAGAGGAACAGTGGAAGGAAATAACCGCTGCTGTAAAACGGGATGAAACATCACGCCTGCAGAATATAATTGACGCGTACAACCGGAAAAAAGCCGCGGCATTGAAGCAAAAAAGCATGGCGGAGCAGGAAGTCGGACGGAAGAAGCGGCCTGTACCGGAAGAACTGGAAGCGGCAAGAGATCAGGCAAAGCTTCGTCTTGACACGGCGCGTAAAGCGCAGGAAAAGGAAAGAGCATACTTCCGGACGAACGAAGAAGTTTATGAAGCACTGAAGCCGGTCATGGAAGAAAGAAAAATAATCATGGATGAACACCGCCGTCTGGACGCCCTCTACAATCAGCTTGCGGGAAATGTAAGCGGATCACGGATGGATATTGAAACATTCGTCCAGCGGTATTATCTGAAACGGATTCTCTGTGCGGCCAACCGGAGATTTCACGATATGACGGGGGGACAGTTTGAACTCCGTATGTTTGATATTGAAAAAGCGGGAAAAGGGAAAAACCGGGGACTTGATCTCATGGTTTATTCGACTGTGACAGGAAAGGAAAGAGAAGTCCGCACCCTTTCCGGCGGAGAATCGTTTATGGCGGCTCTTTCCCTGGCGCTTGGCATGGCTGACCAGATTCAGTCCGGCAGCGCGTCGGTCAGTCTCGATGTGATGTTTATCGATGAAGGATTCGGCTCTCTGGATGAAAACTCCAGAGACAAAGCAGTCAGAGTACTTCAGAATATGGCGGGAGAATCCCGAATGATCGGAATCATTTCCCATGTTTCTGAGTTGAAACAGGAAATTGAAGATCAGCTGATCGTAAGCAAAGAAGAGGACGGAAGCCATGTCAGCTGGCATATAAGCTGACAGAATTAAGTTCCTGATTTTTACGAATAAGTTTTACATTTCAGTATTCACAATTTTCTTGTTGTGTGATAGTATTAGTACAGTGGACGGGGTTCACAAATAAGAAAAGGAGAAAAAGAACTGATGAAACTAGAAGTAAAAGACTTAAGGAAAAGTTTTGGAGATAAAGAAGTTCTCCACGGGATATCTTTTTCTATCGAAAGCGGAAAAGCGCTTGGACTTCTCGGAAGAAACGGCGCCGGAAAAACAACGACCATCCGTATTCTGATGGATGTTTTCCGGGCAAATTCCGGAACAGTCACTGTGGACGGAAGACCCTTCCATCCGAAAGAATTCAGGATCGGTTATCTTCCGGAGGAGAGAGGCCTTTATCCGAAGAAGGGAGTGCTTGAACAGCTTATATACCTGGCATCGCTTCGCGGATGCAGCAGAACCGCGGCCAGAAAGCAGGCGGTACACTGGCTGAAACGTCTTGGAGTGGAAGAATATGCCCAGAGAAAACTGGAAACTCTGTCAAAAGGAAATCAGCAGAAGGTGCAGCTTGCCCAGACTCTCGTCTGCAATCCGGATCTGGTGATTCTTGACGAGCCATTCAGCGGCCTGGATCCGGTTAATTCTCAGATCCTCAAAGATGTGATTAAGGAACAGATCGAGTCCGGAAAGCTTGTTATCTTCTCCAGCCATCAGATGGGATATGTAGAGGAATTCTGCGAAGAAATTGTACTGATCAATCACGGGGATATTGTATTATCCGGGAATCTGGATCAGATAAAGAGGGAGTTCGGACACAATCGTCTGGTGATCGGTCTGGGGCCTGAATGTCAGGAACCCGAACAGCTCCTCAGAGAAAATATGTCCGATCTGATCGACGTTACAGGCAGGCGGAAAGATCAGGTAATCGTAAAGATGAAAGAAGGATGTACAAGAGAACGCCTTCTTGCGGCGCTTCTGGAGCGGAAGCTGATTCCGGAGGAATTTGGCAATTATGAGCCGTCGCTGACGGAAATCTTCGTGGAAAGAGCAGGTGATCAGGCATGAAACAGTTTCTTACAGTATTAAAATTCGAGTTGAATAATTATTTCAAAAATAAAAGCTTTATACTGACGACAGTTCTTCTGATGGTTCTTGCGGCAGGGATAATTGCCGTTCCGGGAATTATTATGTCAAATGATATCAGTTTCGGATCGGGCGGTGAAAAGGAAAATGAGACGGAGACCGTCGCTTTGTATGACGCAGACGGAAGCATTGAAGATCCGGATTCTTTCGCGGCCGCGATGGGCATGAATATCAAATGGATGGAATGTACGGACAAGAGCATGCTGGAAGACGCCGTGAACGACGGAAAAGCTGAGGCGGGCTTTATTGTGGAAGACCTTCTTCATTACACATATGTTGTAGAAAACCGTTCTATGACAGATACTCTCGAGGCAGCGTTTTCACAGGCTGCCGCATCGGTATACCGCGCTCAGATTCTGGAAGAGCAGGGACTTAACGCCGCGGAAATCGAAACGCTGTATCAGACGCAGCCGGAGTATGAGACACAGATCCTCGGCAAAGACAGCGCCGGGAATTATGCGTATACATACATTCTGATAATGATACTGTACTTCCTTCTGATTTTCTACGGACAGATGATCGCAACATCCGTTACATCAGAGAAAAGCAACCGGGCCATTGAGATTCTTGTTACAAGTGTGGACAGCAACAGTCTGATTTTCGGCAAAGTATTTGCCGGAGCCATAGCCGGGCTGATACAGTGCGTCCTGATTCTGGGAAGCGCTGTCGGCGCGTATCAGATTTTCCGGGAGAGCTGGGGCGGTCTGCTTGACAGTGTTTTACAGATTCCGGTTCCGGTATGGGTGACGTTTGCAACATTCGGCATGATGGGATATCTGCTGTACGCGTTCTGCTTTGGAATGCTCGGCGCGCTTGTATCAAAGACAGAGGATATCAGCAAGGCTGCCATGCCTGTTACAATGATTTATCTGATTTCATTTTTCATCGCCATTTACGGTATGAATGACAGCGACGGCATTCTGATGAGAGTAGCTTCATTTGTTCCGTTTACTTCAAATAACGGAATGCTGATCCGCGTCGCAATGGGCAGCGTAGAAACATGGGAGATCATCATCTCAGGTTTAATTCTGGCCGTGAGTTGTGTGGCGGCGGGGATTCTGGCCGCGAAAATCTTCCGTTTCGGAACATTAATGTACGGTAATCCCGTCAAGTTTTCCACAGCTCTGAAAAAAATCAGAGAAAAATAACTCTTTAATACCGAATGTGAGTTTTGAATTCAAATTTAGATTTAAAAAGAAGAGAAAGCTGCCTGAAGCTTAAAGGAGGCGGCAGGGGAGGGCAAAAGATGAAAGGGACAGTCAGATTGCTGAAAAACTGGAGAATGTATATACCGGTTTTGTTTATTTATCTTGAACTGGTGTTTCATCTGTATATGAAGCTGGATATGCATTACGCGCCTGTATTCCTGCCGCTTTCATTCGCTGCGGGAATGCTTTCCGCCGGGATTCTGTTCTTTATCCCGGAGAGAGCGGCAAGAATAGCAGGCACGGTTTTCTGCACCGGCCTGTCTGTTCTTTTTGCCGCGGAATGTATATGTAAAGATATTCTGCAGCAGTACTACCAGATTTTAAGCGGAGCAGAGACCGCAGCCGGAAATCATCTGACCGATTATGCGCCGGCTGTGGTTCAGTCATTATGGGAACACAAAGGCGGCATTTTTTTACTCGTGATTCTGCCGGCTCTCTTTCTGGCTTTCAGCATGAAAGTTTTTGATCCGATAAAACGGAAAATTCCCGGAAGAAGAAAAATTCGAAAAAAAACGGCTGCCGCCAGAGGTATATCGGCTCTCCTTGCGGGGGCCGCAGTTCATTTTCTGGCACTTGGTATTATTTTTATCCTGCCGTGGAAGGGAGATTTTACGCCTGAGAAGCTTTATCGCGCAGATACGAATATTGATGATCAGGTAGAACAGCTCGGCGTTATTACCATGCTCCGCCTGGATGTTAAACACAGTATTTTCGGAGCGCCGGAAAATCTTCTCCCGGAAATTGATGATTCCGCTTCAATTACCGTGTCAGGGGATGAGACGGATGATGACACCGCAGAAGAGCCTGAAGAAATCGTATATCCGTATAATGCGCTTGACATTGATTTCGAATCTTTGAAAGCGTCAGCAAAAAACAGCGATTCAGCCTGGCTCTCTGAATATTTTGAATCAGTTGTTCCAACGCGGCAGAATGAATACACAGGCATGTTTGAAGGATACAACGTGATTTTTATTACAGCCGAAGGGTTCAGCGGATATATGATTGATCCTGAAATTACACCCACTTTGTACAGACTTTCCCATGAAGGATTTGTATTTAATAATTTTTATTCCACGCTTCACTTTACAAGTACGTCCGGCGGTGAGTTTCAGAATCTTACCGGGCTTTATCCGAAAGCAGGTTTTCCGGTCAGCATGACGGAAACGGGGGTTCAGAAAACATATCTGCCTTTTACACTTGCAAATCAGCTGAACAGGCTGGGATATACTTCTATCGGATATCATTTCAATCAGAATATGTACGGCAGGGAACTGTCCCATCCGAACCTCGGATATGAATGGAGACAGTTTACAGAATGCGAACGTCCTTTAACCGCGGAACTCAACGAATACGGAAACGCCTGCTGGCCCCAGTCCGACGACTATATGATAGAGCAGACATTCAGCGAGTACAGGAACCTTCAGCCGTTTCACGTCTATTACCTGACAATCAGCGGACATCTGCCTTACGGATTCGGCGACAGCCAGATGTCTGTACGAAACAAAGAACTTGTGGAAGATCTGCCTTATTCCGAAAAGACAAAAGCGTATATTGCGGCAAACCTTGAACTTGAAAAGGGGCTTACCAGACTTGTTAATTACCTGGAAGAATCCGGCATGGCAGATAAAACGGTTATTGTTATGGCCGCTGATCATATTCCCTATTCTGATCTCGACGTTCTTGAGGAACTTGCAGGGCATTCGTTTAACTCAGATTCTCTGGAATCGCTGGACGAAGAAAATGTTGACACAGATGTATATCGGAATACATGGATTCTCTGGTCCGGCTCCATGGAGGAACCGGTCGCAGTAGACAAGCCGTGCAGTCAGGTGGATATTCTGCCGACAGTATCGAATCTTCTGGGACTGGAATACGACTCCCGAATGCTCTCAGGTACAGACGTACTGTCAGAAGCCGATCCCGTTGTCGTATTTTTCTCAAATTCCTGGCTCACGGAAAAAGGAATGTACAGCAGATACACAGGAGAATTTGTGCCGTCCGCCGGAGTGGAAATGACGGGAGAAGAGAAAAAAGTATATGTGGAAAATGTAAAATATATTGTTTCCGGGAGGCTTAAACTTGCACAGCTGATTATCGAAAATGATTATTACCGGCTGGCGGTAAATACTATTGACTAATAAGAAAAATCGGGATAATGTAAGATAGAAAAAATCAGAATACGAGGAGAGATAAGAATGAAAATAGCAGTAACTTATGACAATGGAAATGTCTTTCAGCATTTCGGACGTACAGAACAGTTCAAGGTTTACGAAGTGGAGGACAATAAAGTCGTATCCAGCGAAGTGATCGGCTCGGGTGGAACCGGACACGGCGCCCTTGCAGGGCTTCTGGCCGGACAGGAGGTGGATGTGCTGATCTGCGGCGGCATCGGCGGCGGGGCACAGGCGGCTCTCGCGGAAGCAGGCGTGGAACTGTGCGCCGGTGCAGAGGGAAATACAGACGAAGCAGTGGAAGCATATCTCAGAGGCGAACTTGTATCTACAGGCGCCAACTGCGACCATCATCACGAAGAGGGGCACGACTGCGGCGGCCATGACGAAGGACATTCCTGCGGCGGCGGATGCGGAAGCAGCTGCGGCGGGGGATGCGGTTCTTCCAGACCGGCTTTTGAGGGGAAAAATGTAGGAAAGACATGCCGCGCCCACTACAGAGGGACATTCAATGACGGAACACAGTTTGATTCTTCCTATGACCGGGGCGAGCCGCTGGAGTTTGTGTGCGGCGCAGGACAGATGATCCTGGGATTTGACAAAGCTGTGGCCGACATGGAAGTCGGCCAGACTGTAGATGTGCACCTGATGCCGGAAGAAGCCTACGGCATGCCCGATCCGGCTGCTGTGTTTACCGTTGAGATCGCACAGCTTCCGGGCTCTGAAGAACTGGAAG
>CALWKB010000122.1 GCA_944381125.1 uncultured Mediterraneibacter sp.
CCTGCATGACGGAACACCCTGCCCGTGACCGCCGCAGTGGTGTCCTTCTCCATGTCCGCCGCAGTGATGCTCTTTTCCGTGTCCTTCTTCATGATGACTGCAGCGGACGTTTGGATCATAGGCAAGATTTCCGGCCAGCAGCGATTTTACCGCCTCATCCGCGCTGCCGGAGACGCCTCCGTAGAGACGGATGCCCGCATCGGCGAGAGCATTCTGAGCGCCTGCTCCGATCCCGCCGCAGATCAGGGCGTCCACATCGAGTTCTTTCAGAAATCCGGCCAGCGCTCCATGACCGCTTCCATTTGTATCCACCGTCTGCTCCCTGACAATCTGACCATCCTGTATGTCATAAATTTTAAACTGTTCAGTATGTCCGAAATGCTGAAATACATTTCCCGCTTCATATGCTGCCGCAATTCTCATAATATGATCTCCCTTCACTTCCACAATGTCCTTTACACACACCAAAGCAGGTGCGGCGCCGCATTTATTCCCGCACAGAACTGCCGCCTTTCCTTCACAGAGACGGTAATTTCCGCCTTTGATTATCATTTTCTTTCCGTTCACTATACTGTCCGCGATTTTCTCTCTGGCGCTCTCATAAATCTCTGTCACCGTAGTTCTGGAAATATCCATTCTCTTTGCGCACTGTTCATGTGTCAGCTTTTCCAGATCGATCAGCCTGATCACCTCATACTCATCTACCGTAAGAAGCACATTCTCACCGCATGGAATGCCTCCCGGCAGAAACTCACTGTAATCCGGCTCTGCGCAGACTCTCCTGCACCTTCTTGGTCTTGGCATATAGACATCCTCCATTTTGTTTCCGACATATGTCGTTTATAATATAGCACACTCTTTTGTGAAATGCAATCTCATACTTACTGTTTCATACTTACAGCTTCAAACTTACGGCCGCGCCCGGCCGCTGAAAAAATAACAGCCCTCTGTTTTCGCTGCTGTTCCTTCGAAAACAAAGAGCTGTTGTCTCAATTACCTATACAAATATTTAAGCCTCGGAAAACTGATCTTTTCCCACGCCGCACAGGGGGCATAAGAAATCATCCGGAACGTCTTCCCACTTTGTTCCCGGCTCAATTCCGTTTTCCGGATCTCCGGTTTCCTCATCATAAATGTATCCGCATACGTCACAAACATATTTTTTCATTTTATCTGTCCTCCTGTTCTTTTTTGCTTTTTTCCGGTCCGGATATTCATCCGGAAGTAATGAAGCGTCCTGCTTCATTACATATATTAGCATACGGCAGCCGGTATTTCAACGAACCGGTCCGTCTTTTTTTTCTGGCACTTTTTCCCTCTTTGCAGCCTCCGCCTCACCGGGCATCTGCGTATCTGTCCGCGTTTCCGGACCGCGCGCGTCATGCAGCCCCATAACGCCTCTGACCAGTATTCTCACGTCGTCAAATATATAGTCAAACGCGCCCGCCTGACACATATTAATGAGAACCATACCGACCGGAACCGCGATGATCATTCCGATCACACTTCCGAAACGGTAGCCGATATAGAGCAGAATCAGAGTTACCAGCGGATTCAGTCCCACGCTGTCCCCTACCAGCTTCGGCTGGCTCAGCTGATGAACCGCCTGGGTAATGACATAGATAATTACAAGAGCCGCCGTCATTTTATAGTCGCCCATGAAAAATTCATAAACAGCCCACGGGATCATCGCCGTTCCGGTGCCGAAAAAGGGCAGGAAATCAAGAAACGCGATCAGAAAGGCGGCCAGCCCGAAATAGCTTGTTCCAAGGAACCCCAGGCCTACAAGAAGTATCGCAAACACAACGATCATAATCTTAAACTGAGCTTTAAAATATCCTCCCACCGCGTAGCGCAGATTATCAAAAACAAATGTCATTCTCTTCTGCACTGCCTGCGGCGATACCTTTTTCAGCCACTGAATTATTTCTTCCCTCTGAACAATAAAGAAATATGCCGACATAACCGACACAATAAAGGAGATCAGGTAGGACGGAACTCTCTTTGCTATATTCCCAGCAGCCTGCACGGTAGGTTCGCTTATCCCGGAGACAAGATTTCCCATGTACTGATCCAGATTTTCCACAACTGTGTTCAGACTTTTCTGCACGCCGTCGGGCAGCCTGTCAAACACGCCGGAAAGTGTATCGCCGATCTGACGCAGGCCGGTCTCAAGCTGAGCGTACATATCCGGAAAATCTTTTGCGAGTCCGCTGATTTCCGTCGCCAGCCGGCTGATCCCGAAATACACGGCCAGCACAATAAGCGCCAGCACCAGAATTACGATCAGGGCGGATCCCAGTTTTTTTACAATCTTCAGCTTTTTCTCCAGCCAGTTTACAAGCGGCGACGCAATCGCGGCTATAATCCAGCCGATTACAAACGGCATGAAAAATCCGATCAGCTTCCAGCCGATTATTATAAATGCCGCTGTAGCCAGAATACTGAACAGCAGCCTGACACATACCTGCCAGTACGGACGCTTCTTCTCCATTTTTTCCTCCTCAGACTCCGGAAAAGCCTTCTATCATTTCCCATATCTCGTCTCTTCCCTGCTTTGTGGAAGAAGAAAAAGGAATTACCTTTGTTCCCGGGACAAGGGAGAGAGCTTCTTTTATCATTTTTACATGTTTCTGTACCTGACTCCTCTTAATTTTGTCCAGCTTTGTAGCGATTATAACCGGTTCATATCCCTGCTCGACAATCCAGCTGTACATCAGTCTGTCATTGGACGACGGTTCATGTCTGATGTCAATAAGAAGAAAAACAGCTTTCAGCTGGCCTGAGCCGTGAAGATAGCGCTCGATCAGCCTTCCCCACTGCGCTTTTTCCTTTTCCGATACTTTTGCATACCCGTATCCCGGCAGGTCAACCAGATACAGGCAGTCATTGATATTATAAAAATTAATGGTCTGCGTTTTTCCCGGAGTAGCGGAAATACGGGCATAGGATTTCCGGTTCATGAGCGCGTTAATAAGAGAAGATTTTCCGACGTTTGACTTCCCCGCGAACGCGACCTCGGGTTTCTCGTTATCCGGGAGTGTGCTTGTAATACCGCACACGGTTTCCAGGTTAATGCTTTTGATTATCATATTCCCTCCTGTTCCGCCAGTGCATGCTTCAGTACCTGATCCATAGTTTCCACGGGTATAATCTCAAGTCCTTTTGTGATCTCCTGAGAAAGCTCTTCCACATCCGCCCTGTTTTTGTCCGGAACGAGAACCGTCCGGATGCCCGCGCTTTTTGCCGCCAGCAGTTTTTCCTTGAGGCCGCCGATGGGGAGCACTCTTCCGCGCAGAGTAATCTCGCCGGTCATCGCGAGATCCGCCCGGACTTTTCTTTTCGTGACAGCGGAGAGCATGGCGGTCGCCATTGTAATTCCCGCGGAAGGTCCGTCTTTCGGGACCGCGCCTTCCGGAATATGGATGTGGATATCATGTTTTGAAAAGAAATCTTCCGCGATTCCATATGTCCCGCTGATAGAACGGATATAGCTGATTCCCGTGGTGGCGGATTCTTTCATCACATCCCCCATCTGGCCCGTCAGCATTACATCTCCTGTTCCGGGCATAATATTCACTTCAATCTGCAGCGTGTCTCCGCCTACGCTCGTCCATGCAAGTCCCCGGACAATTCCGATCTCCGGCGCCGAATTCGCCATCTGATACGAATATTTTTCGCGTCCGAGAAATCTGTGAAGATTTCTGTCGGTAACGCTTATTTTTTTCCTGTCTTCCGTCAGAATCTCTTTGGCTGCCTTGCGGCACACATTTCCGATTTCTCTTTCCATCTGCCGCACGCCCGCTTCTTTTGTATAATTGCGTGCGATCTTCCATACGGCGCGTCTGCTGAAAGAGAGCTGTCCGGCCTGAAGTCCGTTCTTCTCCAGCTGCTTTGGAATCAGGTGCTCCATGGCAATATGAAGCTTTTCATTTTCAGTATAGCTTGTAATCTCGATAATTTCCATACGGTCAAGAAGCGGACGCGGTATCGTCTGAAGTGTGTTTGCCGTTGTTATAAACATAACTTCCGACAGATCCAGCGGAACTTCCAGATAGTGATCTCTGAATCTGCTGTTCTGTTCGCCGTCCAGTACTTCCAGAAGAGCGGAAAACGTATCTCCCTTGTAGTCTGTACTGACTTTGTCAATTTCATCCAGCAGCATCACCGGATTTTTTACCCCTGCGGTCCGGATGCCCGCCGCAATGCGTCCGGGCATGGCTCCCACATATGTTTTCCGGTGTCCGCGGATCTCAGCCTCATCGCGCACTCCTCCGAGGGAGATGCGTACATAGGGTTTTTTCATCGCCCGCGCAAGAGATTTTGCGATTGAGGTTTTTCCGGTGCCCGGAGGGCCTGCCAGACAGAGGATCGGACTTTCTCCTTTCTTTGTCAGAGCGCGGACAGCCAGAAATTCCAGTATTCTTTCCTTTACCTGCTCCAGCCCGTAGTGATCTTCATCCAGTACTTTTCTGGCATAGGCGATATCATTAATGTCCTTCGCTTTTTTATCCCACGGCATTTCAAGAAGCGTTTCAATATATGTACGGATCACGCCGCTCTCCGCCGGAGAATTCAAAGAGCTTTTGAATCGTCTGATCTCCTTTGCGAGCTTCTCTTTTACTTCCTTCGGCGCCTTCAGTTTTTTCAGGGAATTCTCAAATTCTTCCGCATCGGATAATGTGCTGTCTTCCCCGAGCTCCTCCCGGATCAGTTTCAGCTGCTCGCGGAGAATATACTCTCTCTGGTGCCTGTCCACTCTTTCCTTTACCTTGCGCTGAATCTCTTCTTTTATGTTCATAATCTGAACTTCGTTGACCAGCTTAAATGCAAGTTTTTCATAACGCTTCAGGAAATCTGTCTCACTTAACAGTTCCTGCTGATCTTTATAATTAAGAGGTATGTTCGCGGCAATCTCATCTGTCAGTTTTCTGAGGCCTGTTATCTCAAGCAGTCCCGCAACCGACTCTTTTGACATTTTTCCGTTTTTCGCGGCATATTCCACAAGCATGTCCTTGAGTCCGCGCTCCATCGCCTGCGTGTTCACATCGTCCGGCACTTCCGCGTCAGACTCATCTATTATCTCCACACATGCTCTCAGACAGGGATCCGTTTCCTCGATTTCTCTGAGGATCCCTCTCTGTTCACCCGCGACCAGCACGCGCACCGTATGCTTTGGCAGCCGGATAATCTGTTTGACCGCCGCAACCGTACCTACTTCGTATACATCTTCTTTTCCCGGATTCTCCGTCTCTGTGGATTTCTGGGCAGCAAGAAATATTTTCTGGTCTTCCGTCATCGCCTCCTGCACCGCGGCGATGGAACGTTCCCTGCTCACATCGAAATGCACGACCATTTCAGGCAGAATTGTCATTCCCCTGAGCGCCACCATGGGCAGGCTTTTTCTCTCGTTGTCCATTTTTATTTCCTCCTAACTAAAGAGCGGGCACAGATCGGTTGTTCTGCACCCGCCACATTTTCCAGGAATGCCTTTCTTTCCTCGCGCGTATTCTGCTTACGCGCTCTCTGATGTCAGGAAAGATCTGCGCTCTTCTCCGTCGCGAAGATAAAGCGGTCTTCCGGTTCCAAGCACTGCCTCCTTCGTAATACGGCACTCCTTGATTGTCTCGTCAGACGGAACCTGGAACATGGTATCCATCATTATATTTTCCATAATCGCCCGGAGTCCCCTGGCTCCGGTCTTTCTCGCCAGCGTAGTCTCCGCGATTGCGGTCAGAGCCTCCCTGTCGAACTCCAGTTTGACGCCGTCCAGCTCAAGGAGCTTCTGATACTGTTTTACAATAGCGCTCTTCGGCTCGGTCAGAATCCGGATCAGAGCTTCTTTGTCCAGAAGATCCAGAGATACGGTTACCGGAAGTCTTCCCACCAGCTCCGGAATCAGGCCGTACTTGACCAGATCCTGAGGAAGCGCTTCATGGAGAAGAACATCCATGTCGTACTCATGCTTTGAAGCGATCTCCGCATTAAATCCGATGGATTTTCTGTCAAGGCGGGTTTCAATAATCTTATCGATTCCTTCAAACGCGCCTCCGCATATAAACAGAATGTTTGTTGTATCTATCTGAATCAGTTCCTGATGGGGATGTTTTCTTCCTCCCTGAGGCGGCACAGACGCGACTGTTCCCTCGATAATCTTAAGCAGAGCCTGCTGTACGCCTTCACCGGATACATCGCGTGTGATAGACGGGTTTTCCGACTTGCGCGTAATCTTGTCAATCTCGTCGATGTAGATGATCCCGTGTTCGGCGCGCTCGATGTCTCCGTCCGCGGCCTGGATCACTTTGAGCAGTATGTTTTCCACATCCTCGCCCACATATCCTGCCTCAGTCAGAGCAGTGGCGTCCGCAATCGCAAAGGGAACGTTGAGAATCTTTGCCAGAGTCTGCGCCAGGAGCGTTTTCCCGCATCCGGTGGGACCGAGCATAAGAATGTTGCTCTTCTGCAGTTCCACGCCCAGATCCTGGCCGGCCATAATCCGTTTATAGTGATTATATACCGCGACAGACAGTACTTTTTTCGCCTCGTCCTGGCCGATCACATAATCATCCAGGAAATTCTTGATCTCCTCCGGCGTCAGAAGATTGATATCTTCCAAAGCCCCTCTGTCGTCATAATCCAGTTCTTCCTCGATAATCTCCGAGCAGATGCCGATGCACTCGTCACAGATATAGGTTCCGTTCGGACCGGCGATCAGCTTTCTCACCTGCGCCTGCGTCTTGTTGCAGAAGGAACATCTCACGATATCATCCATCATTTTTCCTGCCATACATGTCACCTCATACCGCCGTTAATGGCTTACTAATATTTCATCAATCAATCCATATGCCTTTGCTTCATCCGCGGACATGAAATTATCCCTCTCGGTATCCGCCTTGATCGTCTCAAGCGGCTGTCCCGTGTTCGCTGCAAGGATCTCGTTAAGTTTCTGTTTTGTACGCAGAATATGCTCCGCGGCAATCTGGATTTCGGTCGCCTGTCCCTGCGCGCCGCCGGAGGGCTGATGGATCATGATTTCCGCATTCGGAAGCGCGAATCTTTTTCCTTTTTTTCCTCCCGAAAGCAGAAACGCGCCCATGCTCGCCGCCATACCGATGCACACGGTGGACACGTCGCATTTAATATACTGCATGGTATCGTAAATCGCCATGCCTGCCGTAACCGATCCGCCCGGGCTGTTAATATAAAGCTGGATATCCTTTTCCGGATCGTCCGCCTCAAGGAAAAGCATCTGCGCCACAATCACACTTGCAGAGACATCATTCACTTCTTCCCCGAGGAAAATAATTCTCTCCTTGAGCAGTCTGGAGTAGATATCATAAGACCGCTCTCCGCGGCTTGTCTGCTCAATGACATAAGGTACTAAACTCATATCTTTTCCTTCTTTCTCTTAAACTGTCAAAACATTTTAATCTGACAAAAGGTGCACCTTCAGGCGGCGCACCTTTCAAAACACTGCTTAAGCTTCTACCGCTGCATCCGCGAGTAAAGTCACTGCTTCCTGAACCGCAATGTCTTCTTTCATCTGTTTCTTCTCGTTTTCTCCCATAAACTCTTTGAGCTTCTCTACTTCCATCTGGTAGGAATCCGCCATTTTCTGGAGTTCCTCGTCAAGGCGCTCATCGGATACCTCAATGTTCTCCGCCGCGACAACCGCCTCAAGCACAAGTCTTGTCCTGATCCGTTTCTCCGCCTGCGGCTTAAGCTCATCGATCAGCTGTTCCTCGGAAAGTCCTGTAAGCTGGAAATACTGCTCGATCTTCATGCCCTGCTGCATGATGCGGCGTGCAAAATCATCGGCAAGCTGTTTTGCTTCCAGATCGATCATCGGCTGAGGAATATCCATCTGCGCGTTCTCAATAGCCTGCTCAACAGCCTGGTCTTCCTTCTTCTGGCGTCCCTCGCGCTCTTTGCGCTCTTTAATCTTCGCCTTAACCTCGGCCTTGTAATCTTCAAGAGTTTCGCAGCTTTCTGAAACATCTGAAGCGAAATCATCGTCCAGCTCAGGAAGTTCTTTCGCCTTGATCTGATGAACAGTGCATTTGAACACAGCCTCTTTTCCGGCAAGTTCTTCCGCCTGATAATCTTCCGGGAATGTCACTTTAATTTCTGTCTCTTTATCAATCTCAGCGCCGATCAGCTGCTCTTCAAATCCCGGGATAAATGATCCGGAACCGATTGTCAGCGGATAGTTTTCGCCTTTTCCGCCGTCAAATGCTTCTCCGTCCACAAATCCCTCGAAATCAAGCGTAACAATATCCTTGTCCTGAACCGCTCTGTCAGTCACTTCAACTGTACGCGCATTGCGCTCGCGCTCTTTTTCAATTTCTTCATCTACTTCCTTCTGTGTTACTCTGGTAGAAACCTTGTCCACTTTCAGGCCTTTGTATTCTCCAAGCGTCACTTCCGGTTTTACGGCAACTTCCGCCGTAAAAATAAAGTCTTTTCCTTTTTCAAGCTGAACTACTTCGATTTTAGGCTGGGAAACAATTTCCAGCTCGCATTCATCAAATGCTTTTCCATATGCCTCTGATATCATATGATTTGCCGCTTCATCGTAGAACACTTCCGGTCCGTACATTTTCTCAATCATCTGGCGCGGCACTTTGCCTTTGCGGAATCCCGGAAGGCTGATTCTGCTGCGCTGTTTCAGATAGGCAGCCTGAAGGGCTTTTTCAACGTCTTCCGCAGACACCTCAATTGTCAGCTTCGCCATGTTATGTTCTAACTTCTCTACATGTAAACTCATTTTCTTCCTCCTTGATCGCGCAAATTATATTTGCAGTCATTGAAACAGTATAGCACACAAGGTCCGATATTTCCAGTGTTTTTTCAGGGTTTCTGCCGTCTGTCTTCTAATATCCGCCATAAACGACAGATTCCGCTACTTCCTCCGCCTTTTCCCTGCCAAAAAGAAGCTCTGTCAGCCTCAAAGCAAACGGAATGGCGGCTCCCATTCCTCTTCCCGTCGTAATATGTCCGTCTGTTACCGTCGGCGCAGTCAGCACTTCTTTGCAGTCCAGCGCCTCTTCAAAAGACGGATACGCGCACGCCTTCCGTCCTCTGAGCATACCGAGTTCACTGAGAATCGTCGGGGCGGCGCAGATGGCCGCAATATATTTTTTCTCACTGTCAAAACGCTTCAGCAGATCTGTCAGCCCCTGATGAGCCTTCAGATTCAGCGTGCCCGGCATTCCGCCCGGGAGCACAAGGAGCGCGGCGTCAGAAAAATCCGCATCCTCAAAAAGGCAGTCAGCCATAACCTGTATATTATGAGAGCCTTCGATCTCCCTCCTGCCGGACACCGACACAGTCACAGTGTCCGCCCCTGCCCTCCGCAGAATATCGACAACAGTAAGTCCTTCAATCTCTTCAAATCCGTCCGCAAGGAACACATATGCTTTTTTCATTTTATCGAATCCTCCAATCCTGCCGCAGGTCTGCCCCGCTTCTTTCACTTTATCAAACCAAAAGCAGAAATGCAATGGTTTACATTTGTTTTCCAACGTATTATGATGGAAACAGACTACATGTATAATATAGAAGGAGGCATGCCTGAATGGAAATTGAGCGTAAATTCCTGACGGACCCCGACAAGCTGCCGTTTCAGCCGGAAGATTTTCCCTGCAGAAAAATTGAACAGGGTTATCTGTGCACAGAACCCGTCGTGCGGATCCGAAGAGACAATGACGACTATTTTCTTACATATAAATCAAAGGGACTGATGGTCCGGGAAGAATATAATCTTCCTCTTACCCGGGAGGCCTACGTCCATCTGAAGCAGAAGATCGACGGCAGACTGATCGTAAAAAAGCGCTATGTTATTCCTCTGGAAAACAATCTGGCGCTGGAACTCGATATATTCGAAAATGATCTTGCCCCGCTTGTAATCGCGGAGATTGAATTTCCGGATGAAGCCTCCGCGAGAGCTTACCGGGCGCCCGCCTGGCTTGGTGAAGACGTAACACTGTCCCCTCTTTACCACAACAGCACGCTCAGCCGGAAAGAGACTGACTAAAGCTCCCAAAAGGAAACAGTTTGTTGCTTTTCGCATTTAATTCCCGATTTGTTTCACCCGCATTCATTTACACTAAAAATTGTTATAATGAAAAAGCGATATAAGCAGTTTTTTGTAAATGGAGGTGCGCCGTGTCAAATGTGCAGCTGACAGACAATCTGGTCAGTCTCAGAAAATCCTATAAATACACGCAGAAGCAGATTGCCGGCAAACTCAATATTTCCCGTCAGGCATATTCGAATTATGAACGCGGCAAGCGCATTCCGGACATCAGTATGCTGATCCGCCTTGCCGATATCTACGGCGTTACGCTGGAGCAGCTTCTGACGCAGGCCTGTACAAGGGACGGAATCATAAACGAAAACCACGGACCGTATTTCCGCGGACTGATTATCGAAACCGCGGATACTCTTTATCTGACGCAGGAAGAACTGGAAGTTCTGAGCTGTTACCGGAAAGCTTCAGCGGACGACCGCCGGCTGGTTCGCAAAGTTCTTGATATAAATGCTTTCGGATAAAAATCAGATTCAGCCAAAACTCAGACAATCATAAAAAGATGGACTCGAAAACTCCGCATTCACCGAAAAAGAACCGGAATTTTCAAATCCATCTTTTTTATTTCTGTCATTTTAACGCTTCAGCAGCCGTGAGAGAAGCTTATGGCCTTCCGGCTCATAAATTCCGGTCTGCGCGGCAGTCTTTTCACTGTATGTATCCGGGCCGTCAACTTTTCCGGCGCTGTCATACAGCAGATAAGGAACCGGATCCGCCGTGTGCGTACGCACACGCACCGGAGTCGGGTGATCCGGGAGAATCAGCATTCTGTAATCCAGGCCCATGTTGTCAAACGCTTCGGTTACAGGACATATAATGTCTCTGTCAATCCGCTCAACTGCAAGGATTTTGTTTTCAGCGCTTCCCTGATGCCCCATTTCATCCGGAGCCTCTACATGTACATACACAAAATCATAACCGTCCTGCGTCAGCGCCCTGACCGCCGCCCTGCCTTTTCCGGCATAATTGGTGTCAAGCCCTCCGTTGGCCCCTTCGACCGTGATATTATCCATTCCGGCGCCGACCGCAATGCCCTTCAGCAGATCGACCGCAGAAATCATCGCTCCCTTTACCCCGTTTTTCTCTTCGAAAGAAGTAAGGGCCGGCCGCGTTCCCGCGCCCCAGAACCAGGCCGAATTGGCCGGATTCTTCCCCTGTTCTCTGCGCTTTACATTAACCGGATGATTTTTAAGAATATCCCAGCTTTTTTCCATCATTTCCCGAAGCACGGGATCTTCCGGAAGGTATTCTCCGATCTTTCTTGTCAGAATATCGTGAGGAGCAGTCAGCGGGACTGTCTTTCCCTTATGCCAGATCAGGAGATGCCGGTAGCTGATCCCGGTATAGAATGTATATCCTTCCCGCTCCAGGCTGTCCCTGAGCGCGGCCATCAGTTCCGCCGCTTCTTCTGTGCTTATCTCTCCGGAACTGTGGTCCAGAATATATCTGTCTTCATATTTTTCCTCTGTCTCCGAAAGGGTGACAAGATTGCAGCGGAAAGATACGTCGTCCGCTTTCATCTGTGCTCCGATACTAAGCGCCTCAAGCGGAGAACGGCCGGAATAATATTTCTTCGGATCATATCCGAGTACCGAAAGATTGGCCGTGTCGCTGCCGGGAGCCATGCCTTCAGGCACCGTTCTCACCATGCCGACCTCAGATGAGGCGGCAAGACGGTCCATGCCCGGCGTCCGGGCCGCCTCAAGCGGCGTTTGTCCGTTCAGGCAGTCGAGCGGCTCATCGGCCATTCCGTCACACAATATTACGATATATTTCATCTTTCATACCTTCCTGACATTTCACTCTGGATTTTCTTTTTTTATCTTTCTTCGATTCGGATCATATGCAGAATCTCGGGAAGCTCCTCTGATTTTTTCCTGTAGTCTCCCTCGGTCATCACTCCGGTCACAAAACCGAACTCGTCGTCAAGCCCCGGAACTGTCACGACGCGCACTTCGCCGAACAGTTCTTCTACTTTCTCTTTCATTTCTTCCGGTTTTCCGGATACGCGCACAAAGAATCTTTTGCTTATGTTTTCTATCGGTTCAAGCTCAAGTTTCTCGCTTTTCCACATCGTCATGATGTTTCTGTGAAGATGTTTCGCCTCGTCTACAACGTCCGCCACGACCGCGCTCGCCGTAGGAAGCTTTCCTGCGCCGCTGCCATAGAACATGGCGTCGCCGAGCATATTTCCGTGTACGAAAACCGCGTTGAAGACGTCGTCAATATTGTAAAGCGGATGGTTTTTCCCGAGAAGAGCCGGCGCCACAATCGCGTGGAGACGGTCTCCCCTTCTCTTGCTTGACGCGAGAAGCTTGATCGTCATATCCATCTCTTTCGCGTACATCATGTCTTTCTTTGTAATCTTCGTGATTCCTTCGGTGCAGATATCTTCATAATCCACCTGCTGTCCGGATATAAGCGAAGAAAGAATGGCGATCTTTCTGCACGCATCGTATCCTTCCACATCCGCCTCGGGATTGCGCTCCGCATATCCGTTGTCCTGCGCCTCTTTAAGCACCTCATCGTAATCCGCGCCTTCGTAGAACATCTTTGTGAGCATATAGTTGGTTGTCCCGTTGAGAATACCTGTGATCTCCTCAATGACGTCCGCCGTCATGCTGGAATTCAGCGCGCGGATAATGGGAATTCCGCCGCCGACGCTTGCTTCAAAAAGGAAATTGAGCTCCCGCTCTCTTGCGATGGATAAAAGCTCCGCTCCGTGTTTCGCCACAAGAGCCTTGTTGGATGTGGCCACGCTTTTGCCCGCTTCCAGACAACGTTTTACAAAAGTATACGCAGGCTCAATGCCTCCCATTACTTCCACGACAATCTTGATCTCCGGATCATTGATAATAATGTCAACGTCATGAATAATCTTTTCCTGAATCGGATCCCCGGGAAAATCTCTGAGATCCAGGACATATTTGATATTGATCTCATCAGCCGCGCGCTGATTGATAACGGCGCTGTTCGTATTAATTACTTCCACCACGCCCGAGCCTACTGTGCCATAACCCATTACCGCTATATTTACCATCACTCTTTTCCTTTCTGTACTTCTGCATTCATACTCAGGTATGCATTGATAAACGGATCAATGCTTCCATCCATTACACTGTTTACATTGCTGATTTCGGCGCCCGTCCTGTGATCCTTCACAAGCGTGTAAGGCTGCATAACATAAGAGCGGATCTGGCTTCCGAAGTTAATGTCCCTGACCTCGCCTCTGATATCTGACATTTTCTCCGCCTGTTCCTGCTGCTTAAGCAGATACAGCTTTGACTTGAGCATCTGCATCGCCTTATCTTTATTCATATGCTGCGAGCGCTCATTCTGGCACTGCACTACAATCCCGGTCGGGAGATGGGTAATACGCACGGCCGATGATGTTTTGTTAATATGCTGGCCGCCCGCTCCGCTTGACCGGTAAGTATCGATTTTCAGGTCATCCTCATTAATCTCAATGTCAATATCTTCTTCGATATCCGGAATCACATCGCATGACGCGAATGACGTCTGCCGTTTTCCGGCCGCGTTGAAGGGAGAAATACGCACGAGACGGTGCACGCCCTTCTCCGAGCGGAGATATCCATAGGCATTTTCGCCTTTTACTTCAAAGGTAACGCCCTTGATTCCCGCCACGTCTCCTTCCAGATAGTCCAGCACTTCCACGCTGTATCCTCTTTTTTCCGCCCAGCGGGTATACATGCGGTACAGCATGCCCGCCCAGTCGCATGATTCTGTTCCGCCTGCGCCGGCGTGAAGAGTGACAATCGCATTGTCCTTATCGTAGGGGCCGGTCAGCAGCGTACTGATCCGCAGTTCTTCAAATGTTTTTTCAAACTGCTCCAGCTCCTCTTCGATTCCTCTGACTGTTTCCTCATCCGCATCCTCCTGACTCATTTCAATCAGAAGCAGCATATCGTCATAATCCGAATAAAGCTTTTCAATCTGCTCTACCGAATCCTGGAGGTTTTTCAGCTCTTTCATAACTTCCTGGGACACCTCCGGCTCATCCCAGAATCCCGGCTCTTCCAGCCGTTTCTGCAATTCTTCGATTCTTAATTTCTTTGACGCCAGGTCAAAGTGAATCCCTCAAATCTTTCAGCGGTTCTTCGTATGCGCCCAGTCTGGACTTCAGTTCATCCAATAAAACCACCTTAATC
>CALWKB010000123.1 GCA_944381125.1 uncultured Mediterraneibacter sp.
ACAGACAGCTGCAGCGTAATCGAACAGATCAGAAAAGAAGAATTCCAGAATCCTGCTGAGTTGCAGAAACGTCTGGTACTGAGCAGGGTTCTGGAAAGGAACCCGAAGGAGACGGGGAAAAGGAATCCCTGTCATCAGAAGACCGACTAAGGGGAGGTACAGCGTAGCGTCCACTGAATGAGTGCTGTACGGAACCGGTTAGGTCAGTAAATAATCAAAACACAAACAAGAGCTGTAGCCGGCAGGAGTATCCTCCATAGGGCATAGACCCTGTTAGAAAGCTTAGAAAGTTAAAATGACTTATACAGGAGAGGGATCAAATACGATAACGAATTATTGGATGGAAAATTCGGCAACAACGAATGTTACACCGACTGTTTCTGTGACGCAGGGAAAAGGATATTATTATGAAAATGCTTATTCTTCTGCAAACGGAACAACTGTTTACTTAACAGCTGAAAACAATAATTTTAATGGTTCAGCTTATAACGTCTCAGGATATTGGGATGAGGAAACTTGGTAAAATAATCACAAAATAAGAACTTTATATTGTATAGTTGGTATAGGCATCTTTGTTTTTAAACTCGATGCATGAAAATGCACTTTAACAAGAGAAATGCTGCCGCATCGAATTATCGGTGCGACAGCCTTTTTAATCTCGTTTTTCTGTATTGCTTTTAATCTAAATGCTGTCTGATTTATATAATTAAAAGGTACATTAAAAATTTTGATTAAAGTTTTACTACATTTGTTGCCTGCGGTCCTTTTGCGCCTTCTGTCACTTCAAATTCGACAGCCTGGCCTTCTTCTAAGGTCTTGAATCCATCCATTACAAGTCCCGAGTAGTGAACGAAGATGTCGTTGCCTTCGGAATCGGAGATGAATCCATAGCCCTTCTGGTTGTTAAACCATTTCACTGTACCTGTCATTGTGTATACCTCCATAAGAAAATAAAAAGTTACTGTACAGATCTTCCCTGATCTGATACTGTGTCAGTGTAGCATGTTTAACAATAAAAGTCAACGTGAAACTTGTCAGGTTCGTAAAAATATACAAAAAGAATATGTATGTTGTAATTGATAAGCGGGTAAATTAAAATATAGGCGTCGGACAGAGAAGAAAGGAGAAGCTGAAAATTGAAGGTTTATAAAAATATAACAGAACTGATCGGAAGAACTCCGCTTATGGAGGTAAGCGGAATTGAACAGGATAAACAGCTGAAGGCGAAAATTCTGATAAAGCTTGAGTATTTTAATCCGGCGGGAAGTGTGAAGGACCGCGCCGCGCTCAGCATGATACTTGAAGCTGAACAGCAGGGAAAAATCCGACCGGGAGCTCTGATTATTGAGCCTACCAGCGGGAATACGGGGATCGGCCTGGCAGCGGTGGCCGCGTCGAAAGGGTACCGTACCGTATTTGTCATGCCGGAGACTATGAGTGTGGAACGGAGGAAACTCCTGGCGGGATACGGGGCGCAGATCGTGCTGACGGAAGGAAGCAGAGGAATGAGCGGGGCCATAGCAAAAGCGGAAGAACTGGCGGCGGAAAACGACAACGCGATTGTTCTCGGACAGTTTATAAATCCTGCCAATCCTGAAGCCCATTATAAAACAACCGGTCCTGAGATCTGGGAGGACACGGATGGAAAAGTGGATCTCTTTGTAGCGGGAGTGGGCACAGGCGGAACAATTACCGGGACCGGCCGGTATCTGAAGGAACAGAATCCGGATCTCGAAGTGATCGCCGTGGAACCGGCAGGCTCCCCGGTGCTTTCCGGCGGGAAGGCCGGACCTCACGGGCTGATGGGCATAGGCGCCGGATTTGTGCCGGAGATTCTGGATACGGATATTTATGACCGGATCTGTACGGTTGCTGAAAAGGACGCTTATGATACGGCCCGGCTTCTGGCCGGAAGAGAAGGCATACTTACAGGCATAACATCCGGAGCCGCGCTTTACGCGGCAATCCGGGAGGCGCAGCGGCCGGAGAATGAGGGGAAGACAATAGTGGCTCTTCTTCCTGATACAGGAGAACGGTATTTGTCGACTCCTCTTTTTGAGGAGCAGTAATCCGGAGAACAGATTCTCAGGATTGTCAGTTCAGAGGTAAAAGAAATGATTTATACGGTAACATTTAACCCGTCTCTTGATTATGTGGTCCGGGCGGAGGATCTGATCCCGGGCCGCGTGAACCGGACGGTGCAGGAGAATATTTATCCCGGGGGAAAGGGAAATAACGTCTCCGTTGTTCTCTCCAATCTGGGCTTCAAAAGCGTAGCGCTGGGCTTCAAGGCCGGTTTTACCGGGGAGCAGATGGAGCGGATGCTCAAAAGATACGGATGCCGCACAGATTTTATTCCGCTGGAAAAGGGGCTGACCCGGATCAACGTAAAGGTAAAGGCAAAAGAGGAGACCGAGATTAACGGGCAGGGACCGGATATCAGTGAAGCGGCTGTCGCGGAACTGTTCGGCAGACTGGATGATCTGCAGAAGGGCGACGTACTGATTCTTGCAGGTAGCATTCCGAACACTCTGCCTGCGGATATGTATGAAAGGATCATGGAGAGACAGCAGGGGAAGGAAATCTGCGTCATAGTAGACGCCGAAAAAGCTCTCCTCGTTAATGTGCTCAGATATCATCCGTTTCTGATTAAGCCGAATATTCATGAACTTGGCGATATATTCGGAAAAGAACTGAAATCAGATGAGGAGATTATAATGCATGCGGAGAAGCTTCAGGAAATGGGAGCGGCAAACGTGCTTGTCTCAATGGCCGGGAGGGGCGCGATTCTTGTGACAGAAGACGGAAATACATACAAAAAACTTCCGCCGCGGGGAACAGCAGTCAGTTCTGTGGGCGCGGGCGATTCCATGGTGGCCGGTTTTACGGCAGGCTGGCTGAATACAGGAGATTATATGAAGGCGCTTGAACTTGGGACGGCTGCAGGAAGCGCGACTGCTTTTGTTTCCTGGCTGGCTTCCGGGAAACAGATCGCGGAAAAACTGGAGAAACCCGCATCCGAATACGGGTTGAACAGCCGCAGATTACTTAATCGCTGATTGAAAATACACAGGATGTGTTATATACTAAAACAAGATCAGGCGTTTGAGAGATAGGAGGATCAGACAAATGAAAGACTTCAAATATGTGATCACAGATCCGGCAGGAATCCAGGAAAGACTGGCCGGAATTCTTGTAAAGCAGGCGGCCGGATATCAGAGCGCGGTGAAAATCACGAAAGAGGACAGGTCGGTTGACGCAAAGAGTATCTTTGGCGTAATGGGGCTTGGAGTAAAGACCGGGGAAGAGGTTGCAATTTCAGCGGAAGGAGCAGATGAGGAAAAAGCGATCGCTGAATTAGAAGCATTCTTTAAGGAAAATTTATAAAATGATTACAATATACGGTAAAAGTGTGTGCGGCGGCGTTGCGATCGGAAAGCTTATGTTCTGTAAAAGGAACGAAAAAGTGATTAAGAGGACGCAGGTCGAAGATGCGGATGCACAATGGCAGCGGTTTCTGACTGCAAAAGAAACGGCCCTATCCCGGCTTAAGACACTTTATGAAAAAGCTCTTGCCGATGTGGGCCGGTCGAATGCCACGATATTTGAGGCGTACCAGATGATGCTGGAGGATCCTGATTATCTTGAGTATATAAAAAATATCATACGAACGCAGCATGTGAATGCCGAGTTTGCCGTCGCCGCGGCGTCAGACCATTTCGCGCAGATGTTCTCGGCAATGGACGACGCATATATACAGGGCCGTGCCGCTGATGTAAAGGACGTGTCCGGGCGTGTGCTGGACGTGCTCTGCGGAGGAAGCGAAGGGATGATGGAAATGGACGAGCCGTGCATCATCGCTGCCGATGATCTTGCGCCAAGCGAAACAGTAAGACTTGACAAGAGCAAAGTACTCGGATTTGCGACAATGTCCGGATCATCCAATTCACATACGGCGATTCTCGCGAGAACAATGAACATACCGGCCATAATCGGTCTAGGCGAAGCGCTTCTGGAGAAATATGACGGCAGAGCTGCCGCGATCGACGGATTTACCGGAACAATGTATATCGAACCGGATGAAGAGACTGTGGCGCGGATGAAAGAAAAACAGGCCGGGGATCTGGAACAGAAGGCGCTTCTGGAACAGCTCAAAGGAAAAGAGAATATTACAAAAAGCGGCCGCAAGATTAATGTGTACGCGAATATCGGCAATGTATCCGATGTCGGAAACGTTCTGAAAAATGACGCCGGCGGCATCGGACTTTTCAGAAGCGAATTCCTTTATCTGGAGAGCAGTGATTTCCCGACAGAGGAACAGCAGTTTTCCGTATATAAACAGGTTGCGGAAAATATGGCGGGCAGGAAGGTCATTATCCGTACGCTCGATATCGGCGCGGACAAGCAGGCTGATTATTTCGGACTGGACAGGGAAGAAAACCCGGCTCTGGGATACAGGGCGATCCGGATCTGTCTGACCCGTCCGGATATATTCAAAACACAGCTCAGAGCTCTCTACAGGGCCGCGGTTTTCGGCAATATCTCAATTATGTTTCCGATGATTATCTCAGTAGACGAGATTCATAAGATAAAAGAAATTATCCGCGAAGTAAAGGCGGAACTGACTGAGGAGGGCATCCCGTTCAGGGAAGACGTGGAACTTGGCATTATGATTGAGACGCCGGCTTCCGTCATGATCAGCCGGGAACTTGCGAAAGAAGTGGATTTCTTCAGCGTGGGGACGAATGATCTCACGCAGTATACTCTTGCCATTGACCGGCAGAACGCGAAGCTGGACCAGTTCTATGACCCGCACCATCCGGCGATTCTCGCCATGATCAGGATGGCTGCGGAAAACGCTCACGCGGAAGGCGCGTGGATCGGCATCTGCGGAGAACTGGGGGCGGATCTCGAGCTTACAGAGGAGTTCCTGAAGATGGGGGTGGACGAACTGTCCGTATCGCCGTCAATGGTGCTGCCTCTGAGAAAACGCATCAGAGAATGCGGGTAGAAAGCAGAATAAAACAGGATAAAAGTGAAAAGATATCTTATCCGGAAGAAGGGCGATGTGTCCGGAACCGGGGCAGATATCTTTTTTATCAGACAGATGGGGGAAGACAAATGTCTGCAGTGGGAGAAAATGTCCCTGTGATACGTATTTCGGTAAGAAATCTCGTAGAGTTTATCTTAAGGGAAGGAGATATTGACAATCGTATATCAGGCGGGCCGGATAAAGACGCGATGATTATGGGCGGACGTATCCACAGAAAAATTCAGAGAAAAATGGGACCTGAATATCAGGCGGAAGTCTCGCTGAAAACCGAAGAGGCATGCGACGGATTTGTTATACTTGTGGAAGGACGCGCGGACGGTATTATTACAGAGCGGGATGAAAAAGGAATACGGGTGACGGTAGATGAGATAAAAGGCGTCCTGCGGGATATTCATTTTATTGAAAAGCCGGACCCGCTGCATCTTGCCCAGGCGAAATGTTATGCCGCTGTTTATGCCGGACAAAAAGGCCTGGAAACAATCGGCGTACAGATAACATACTGTCAGATGGAAAGCGAAGAGATCCGCCGTTTTACGGAAACTTATGAGGCAGATGAACTAAAAGAATGGTTCCGCGGCCTGATCGGAAAATATGAAAAATGGGCCAGGTTTGAGATTGAGTGGAAGAAAACACGCAATGAGTCGATCCGGGAAACGGAATTTCCTTTTAGCTACAGAGAAGGACAGAGGGATATGGCTGCGGCGGTTTACCGCACGATACTCCGTAAGAAGAAGCTGTTCATTCAGGCGTCGACAGGTGTCGGAAAGACGATTTCGACAGTTTTTCCTTCCGTAAAGGCGCTCGGAGAGGGGATCGGTGAGAAGATATTTTATCTGACCGCGAAGACGATTACCCGGACTGTCGCAGAGCAGGCGTTCGGCGCGCTGGAAGACAACGGGCTGATGCTGAAGGTACTCACCCTTACCGCGAAAGAAAAGATCTGTTTCTGTGAAGAAACAGAATGCAATCCGGAAAAATGCCCGTTTGCGAAAGGACATTACGACCGCGTAAACGACGCGGTTTACGATCTGCTCACAGGAGAAAACGGTGTCAGCCGGCAGAAAGTGGAGGAGTATGCAAAAAAACACAGGGTATGCCCGTTTGAGATGGCTCTGGATCTTTCCGTATGGGCGGACGCCGTGATCTGTGATTATAATTATGTTTTTGATCCGAACGCGCATCTGAAGCGCTTCTTTTCAGAAGGAGGAAATAAAGGATATATTTTTCTTATAGACGAAGCCCACAATCTGGTGGAGCGCGGAAGAGAAATGTTCAGCGCTGTCCTGTATAAAGAAGACTTCCTGGAACTGAAACGGATTATAAAAGACAAAGACAAAAAAATGGCGGCGCTTCTGGAAGGGGCGAACAGGCTGTTCCTTGCGCTGAAGCGGGAGAGTGCAGAATACCGTGTGCTGGAAAGCATCTCGCATATCTCGCTTAAGCTGATGCAGCTTCTGACGGAGATGGAACGGTTCCTGGAGGAGGAAGAGAGCAGTGAAGAGAGAGAAAAAGTGCTGGAACTGTATTTTCAGGTGCGCTCGTTTCTCAATATTTATGACATAACGGATGAAAATTATGTTACATACAGTGAGATGGAGGCTGACGGAAGATTTAAACTCAAACTTTTCTGCATTAATCCTGCTTCAAATCTGCAGAGCTTCCTGGAACAGGGAAACGGTACGGTCTTTTTCTCGGCCACGCTGCTGCCTGTCCGGTATTATAAAAATCTGCTTTCGGTTGAAGAAGATGATTACGCGATATATGTTGAGTCTTCTTTCCCGAAAGAGAACCGGCTTATTCTGCTCGGAAGGGATGTGAGTACAAAATATACAAGACGCGGACCGGAAATGTACCGGAGAATCGCCGGGTATATTCTTACCGCCGCGCAGTGCAGAACGGGGAATTATATCGCTTTCTTCCCTTCTTACAAAATGCTGGATGAGGTATATTCTTTTTTCCTGAAAGAGTGCAAAGACATGCAGTCCGCCGCTCAGGAGCAGCACATGGGCGAACGGGAAAGAGAGGAATTTCTGGAACTGTTTGAACAAAAGAGGACGGTCAGCTTTGTCGGGTTCTGTGTTATGGGCGGTATTTTTTCCGAGGGAATCGATCTGGCGGACGACAGGCTGATCGGCGCCGTCGTCGTAGGAACCGGCCTGCCGCAGGTATGCAGCGACCGGGAAATCATACGGAACTTTTTTGACGGAAAAAACAGAAAAGGATTCGACTATTCTTACCTCTATCCGGGGATGAACAAAGTGCTGCAGTCTGCCGGACGCGTGATCCGCACAGAGAATGACAGAGGAGTGATTCTGCTTCTTGACGACCGTTTTCTGGACCGGAGATACCGGGAGATTTTCCCGAGAGAATGGACCGGCGTGCAGACGTGCACTTTGCCGGCCCTTAAGAATCAGCTTGAAGAATTCTGGAAATAACTCAGAAATTCCAGGGAAACCCGGGAGAGGGGAAGCTGCTCGTTGTATGCGATAACAAGCTCCCGTTCGGGCATTTCTTCTTTTGTTTCCAGAATGAAAATATCTTTTTCGCGGCTGCTTATGCAGTAATCGGGTACAAAAGCGATTCCGAGCCCGATGCGCGCAAGATCCACAAGAAGATCATTGCTCGTCAGTTCGATTTCCGGCACAAGGTCAAGGTGCTGCTGCTGGAAAACCTGGTGAAGAAACTCATTGGTGGTACTGTTTTTGTCCAGCATCAGAATCGGATAACGGGTGAGCTGGCGGAATGAAAGCTTTTTGCCTTTGAGTTCACTGAAAGTTTCTCCGGCAATAAACACATCGCGGAATTTTTTTATACGCACGGCGGCCGAAGATGTTCCGAGGTGCCGGTTCGGGTGATTGACGACGATCAGATCCACAAGTCCGTTTTTCAGCAGCTCGGCACATTTAAGAGAAGTCTGATTGATAACTTTGATGTGTGCGTTTGGAAAAGCTTTGTGAAAACGCTCCAGGTATGGGATGAGAAAATAACGGCAGATCGTATCGCTCGCGCCTATCCGGATCTGTCCGCCTGTCGAAGCCGCGTCAATGAGCTGTGCTTCTCCGCGCTGAATGAGATTCATGGCGGGCTCGATATGGCGCATGAGGATTTCTCCTTCCGGAGTAAGCTGTACTTTTTTCGTACTGCGTATAAACAGAACCTGGTCCAGTTTGCGCTCCAGCGTTTTGACAGACTGGCTGACGGCGGACTGGGAAATATAGAGCTGTTTGGAAGCTTCGGAAAAGTTCAGTGTGGACGCCACATGATAAAAGACTTTGTAAAGCTCATAATTTATGTCAATCACTATTAGACCTCCTTATAAATACTGGTTGTATTATAAGCGATGTC
>CALWKB010000124.1 GCA_944381125.1 uncultured Mediterraneibacter sp.
GTAAGTTTTGGCGCGGAACGCGCCCTGAAAGGAGAACATATGCAGACATCAGCAGAATTAAGGAGCTTGCTTGCGCGGATTGACCACAGAAGTTATCCGGCATATAAAGATACAAAAGGAATGTACCAGTTCCCCGGGTATGTTTTATCGATCGATCATGTTCAGGGGGATCCGTTTGCCTCCCCGTCAAAACTCAGTATTCATGTAAAAGGGAAAACAGCGGCGTTCCCGCCTGAATTATATAAGGGCAGAATTCAGAGAATTACTCTGCAGGATGAACTGACGCGGAAATTCGGAAGACAGGCGGAGCAGTTCGCGTTTAAGGCAAAGGGCTCGGGAAAGAGCGGGCTGATTTCCGTAAGCCGCTGCGGACAGGAAGTGCTGGAGCGTACAGCGTGTACTCTGGATCCGCAAAGCGGAGATATTGTAATGAGGTTTGAAGCAGGATTCCCGGCTAACGGCCGTACGATTAACGCGCGGGAACTGGAGAAGATTCTGTTTGATTTTCTGCCCTGCTGTGTAAAGGACTCTCTGTTTTATAAAAATCTCGATGCGAAGAGGCTTCGCCGGCTGATCGATCTGGCGGAAGACCAGCAGTATATCCGGGAAATGCTGCCGGAGATGGGACTGTGCGCTTTTGTGGCTGACGGAAGTATTCTGCCGAGGGAATCCGGCATATCAGCCCGCCCCATGAAAGAATGTGTGAGATTTAAAACTCCGGAAGAAATGAAAGTTGAGCTTAATCTTCCTCATAAAGGCAGGATTACCGGCATGGGAATCAGAAAAGGCATTACGCTTATAGCAGGCGGCGGGTATCATGGGAAATCCACGCTGCTCAAAGCGCTGGAATTGGGAGTGTACAACCATATTGCCGGAGACGGAAGAGAATATGTGATTACCGACGACACGGCGGTAAAAATTCGGGCGGAGGACGGAAGAAGCATCCGGAAGACGGATATTTCCATGTTTATCAACGACCTTCCAAATGGAAAAGATACAGTAGGATTTGTTACGGAAGATGCCAGCGGAAGCACGTCCCAGGCGGCCAATGTGGTGGAAAGTATAGAAGCGGGAACATCCCTTCTGCTGATCGATGAGGATACAAGCGCAACCAATTTCATGATCCGGGATGAACTGATGCAGCGGGTAATTCACAGGGATATGGAGCCGATCACGCCGTTTATCGACCGGATCAGGGAACTGTATGACAATTACGGGATTTCGACTGTTATTGTCGCGGGAAGTTCAGGCGCGTATTTTCATATTGCGGACAGCATTATCCAGATGGATCGTTATGTGCCGAAAGATATTACCGCATACGCGAAAAAGGAAGCGGAGCAATTTCCCATGATCAGCGGACCGGGAGCGGACGCCCCAAGACCGGGTTTTGACAGGCGTCCTGAGCCGTCCCGGGATTTTAAGCGGGGCGACAGAATCAAGATGAAGACGCTTGCCCGGGAAGGAGTAATGATTAATAAGGAGACAATCGACCTCAGATATGTGGAACAGATTGCAGACAGCGAGCAGGTGATGGCGCTTGGATACTGTATGATATATGCCCGGAAAAATATTCTGGACGGAAGGAAAAATCTGCGCCGGATCGTGGATGAACTGGAAGAAGTGATGAACCGGCAGAATCTGGCGGAACTTTGTGAAAGCCGCTCCAGTGTGGCCGGTATGGCAAGACCCAGGCGACAGGAAATATTCGCCTGTTTCAACCGCTGCAGGAGCATGAAATTTACGGTATAAAAATACGGAGGAAGAACGAGATGCATTTAGAAGACGGAAGACCGGAAAATACGGAAGGAAGACTGGAAAAGGAAGTGCGCGTATATGACTTTCTGGATCGCCTCGGGGTAAAATATAAGCGGATTGATCATGAGGCGGCCATGACAATGGATGCCTGCGGAGAAATCGACCGGACGCTGGGAAAAGACGCCGCGATATGCAAAAATCTGTTTTTGTGCAACCGGCAGGAGACGGAGTTTTATCTTCTGCTCATGCCCGGGGATAAGCCTTTTAAAACAAAGTATCTTTCAGCACAGATCGGCTCCGCGCGGCTGTCCTTCGGGAAGGCGGAGTATATGGAAAAATTTCTTGATATAACGCCGGGATCGCTGAGCGTGCTCGGACTGATGAATGATACGGAGAAAAAAGTCCGTCTTCTTATTGACGAAGACGTCCTGGGAAAACCATATTTTTCCTGCCATCCGTGCATTAATACATCGAGCCTGCGGTTTGATATGGAAGACCTGGAAAAGAAAATCATACCGGCGCTTGGACATGAACCGGCGATTGTGAGACTGTGAACAGATTTCCCCGGGAACAGCCGTCTGTCTCAGTAATGGACACAAAGACGAAGAACCCTGCGGGATGACACAGGAGGGACAAGTACAAAAGACCGTCACATTTCAAACACAGAACGTTCACAGAAGCCTGCTACTCTTTTAGCGTAAAAAACGTTATGGGAGGAAGCAAGCCTTGATAGAAGTGAGAAATCTGGTGAAAAAATATGGGACTCATCTGGCCGTAGATCACCTCGACTTCAAACTGGAAGCCGGGCGGGTCTACGGTTTTTTGGGCCCGAACGGAGCCGGGAAATCGACAACCATGAATATTATGACAGGTTATCTCGGAGCGACAGAGGGCCAGGTAATAATCGGCGGTCATGATATTCTGAGAGAACCGGAGGCGGCAAAGAGACAGATCGGGTATCTGCCGGAGCAGCCTCCGCTCTATATGGAGATGACTGTAAGAGAGTACCTGGAATTTGCGGCTGAATTAAAGAAGGTGCCGCGAAGAGAAAGAGAAGAAGCGGTAGATGAAGTGGAGCGGCTTGTAAAGCTCCGGGGCGTTGAGAACCGGCTGATTAAGAACCTGTCGAAAGGGTACCGCCAGAGAGTCGGCCTGGCACAGGCCGTGCTCGGATATCCGGATATTATTATTCTGGATGAACCGACGGTCGGCCTGGATCCCCAGCAGATCGTGGAGATCAGGGAACTGATCCGCAGACTGGGCAGGAAGCATACGGTGATTCTGAGTTCCCATATCCTCGCCGAGGTGCGGGAGGTCTGTGATTACATCCTGATTATTTCGAAAGGCAGGCTGGTGGCCGCCGACACGCCGGAAAATCTGGAGAAAATGCTGGGAGAATCAGACACGGTCGAGATTGAGACGGAGACAGCGCCGCCTGCCGTGGAAGAACTTCTGAAAGACATACCGGAGATTGAGCGCGTCATTATCCGGGAGAGGACTGACGGAATCACCCGGGCGCACATAAAGGAGAAAAAACAGGAAGACGTACGCGCCCGCGTTTTCAGCGCTTTTGCGGCGAACGGACAGACGCTTCTGACTCTGAGGAGACTCAGCGTCAGCCTGGAGGACGTATTCATGGAACTGACGCAGAAGGAGACGGTGCCGGAGGCGCTTGTCAGGAAAGACGCGGCGGAGGAAGAAAGCAGAGAGGGGGATGAAGAAAATGACGGCGGTTTATAAAAGAGAACTGAAATCCTGTTTTCAGTCCATGACAGGAGAAGTATTTATCGCGGTTCTGCTGGCCTTTACGGGAATTTATTTTGTGGCTTACAATCTGACGGCCGGATACCCGTATTTTTCTTACACGCTGTCGGGGTCGCTGATTGTGTTTCTGGTCGGAATACCGCTGCTTACCATGCGCAGCTTTTCCGAGGAAAGGCGCGGCAGGACAGACCAGCTGCTCCTGACGGCTCCGGTCAGCCTGTTTCGCATTGTGATGGGAAAATATCTCGCCATCGTTACGATAATCGCGCTGCCGAATATTGTATTCTGCGCTTACCCTTTGATTATTAAAGCACAGGGGACGGCTTACCTTACCGTGGATTATCTGTCGATTCTTGTATTTTTCCTGCTCGGGTGCGTATACGCCGCGATCGGCATGTTTATTTCCGCCCTTACGGAAAGTCAGATGATTGCGTTTATCAGTACGTTCGGCGCTCTTCTTGTCCTTTATCTGTGGGACGGCATCCTGTCGCTTTTGCCGTCTTCGGCTTTAAGCGGACTGGCGGGAGTGCTGATTCTGCTTGCCCTCGCGGTATTTTATATTTACCACATGACGGAGAATCTCCTGCTGTCCGGGATTATCGGAGCTGTCGGCGCAGCGGCGGCGGTTATTCTCTATTTTGTGAAATCATCTCTGTTTGAAAATCTGCTGTCCGGGCTGCTTGGCAGACTGGCGCTGGCCAACGTGTTTACGGATATTACATCCAACAGTATTGTCGACCTGACGGGCATAGCGTTGTACCTGTCGGTGATCGCGATATTTGTGTTTCTGACGGTACAGTCTGTTCAGAAGAGACGATGGAGTTAGGAGGACAGGGACGTGGAAAAAAGAAAAGGATTAATAAAAAAAGCGGGCGGTACGTTCAGAAGCGCCGGTACGAAAAACGGGATGTACAGCGTAGGACTGACAGCCGCGGCGCTTGCGGCGGTTATCGTCTTCAACCTTATCGTGGGCCAGATTCCCGAGGCATACAGAAATATTGACGTAAGCAGTACAAAAATATATGATATTTCGGATACTGCGCGGAATCTGCTGAAA
>CALWKB010000125.1 GCA_944381125.1 uncultured Mediterraneibacter sp.
TTGGAAAAGAACTGCTCTTTTTTGACGGGGGAATGGGCACTCTTCTGCAGGAAAAAGGACTGAAGCCGGGCGAGCTTCCCGAAATGTGGAATATTACACACCCGGAAGAAATTCAGGGAATCCACAGACAGTATATGGAATCGGGAAGCGATATTATCCTCACAAATACATTCGGCGCGAACGCGGTTAAGTTTCACCGTGAATCCTGTTCTCTTGAAAAGATTGTCAACGCCGCCGTGAGTAATGTAAAAGAAGCGGCCGCGCAGTGCGGCAGGAAGGATTCCGTCTATACGGCGCTGGATGTCGGCCCGACCGGAAAACTCTTAAAACCAATGGGGGATCTGGACTTTGAGAGCGCGTACGAGGCGTTCCGCGAAGTCATGATCCTCGGAGAAAAGGCCGGGGCGGATCTGATTCATATCGAGACAATGAGCGATACATATGAACTTAAGGCGGCTGTGCTTGCGGCGAAGGAGAATACTTCTCTTCCCGTCTTCGCCACCGCGATTTTCGACGAGAGAGGGAAACTGCTTACAGGCGCGGATGTGCCTGCGGTAGTAGCTCTCCTGGAGGGACTGCGCGTGGACGCGGTGGGAATCAACTGCGGCATGGGACCGGAGCAGATGCTGCCTGTACTGGAACAGATGCTGAAATACACGTCCCTGCCCGTGATTGTGAAGCCAAACGCAGGCCTTCCGAAACAGCGGGACGGACAGACTGTCTACGACGTTGTTCCGGATGAATTCGCCGGCGTTATGAAAAGGATTGTGGAAATGGGAGCCTCCGCGGTCGGCGGATGCTGCGGCACTACGCCGGAGCACATCCGGGCGATGACGGAGCTTTGCACGAATATGCCGGTGAAACCGGCGGAGGAAAAAGAGTTTACGGTTGTCTCTTCTTACGGGGCAAGCGTATTTCTGGGCCGCGGATCGAAAATTATCGGCGAGAGGATCAACCCCACAGGGAAGAAACGGTTCAAACAGGCTCTGAAAGATCATGATATAGATTATATTCTCCGGGAAGGAATCGCCCAGGAAGAACGGGGCGCACACATACTTGACGTTAATGTCGGGCTGCCGGATATAGACGAGCCGGAGCTGATGAAAGAAGCGGTCGGCGCCCTTCAGAGCGTGACGAACCTTCCGCTTCAGATTGACACGGTGGATCCCGCGGCGATGGAGGCGGCGCTTCGGATTTACAACGGAAAGCCCATGGTCAATTCCGTCAGCGGCAAACAGGAGTCGATGGATCAGGTGTTCCCGCTGATTGCCAGATACGGCGGAGTTGTAATCGGCCTGACGCTGGATGAAGACGGAATACCGGCGGACGCGGACGGAAGAGTGCGCATCGCGCGCAGAATAATAAAAGAAGCAGGGAAATACGGCATTAAAAAGAAAGATATTGTGATAGACGCCCTGGCGATGACAATAAGCTCGGAACCGGAAGGCGCGGCGGTTACTCTTGAGACGCTGCGAAGACTCAGAGACGAGCTTGGCGTATGCACGGTGCTTGGCGTATCCAATATTTCTTTCGGACTTCCGGCCAGACCTGTTATTAACGCCTCGTTCTATACGATGGCCATGATGAACGGACTGAGCGCCGGAATTATCAATCCGGGTTCCGAAGATATGATGAAGTCATGGTATGCGTACCACGCGCTTATGAATCTGGACGAAAACTGTGAAAAATATATAGCAAAATACGCCGCCGCTTCGAACGCCGCGTCTCCCTCTTCGGCGCCGGGAAGTATGTCGCTGCGGGGCGCCGTTGAAAAAGGCCTCAAAGACGACGCGCGGACAGCGGCGGAACAGCTTGTGGAAAAGGAAGCGCCGCTGGATATTGTTAATACGGAGCTCATACCGGCCCTGAACCGGGTGGGAGAAGGATTCGAAGGCGGAACTGTTTTTCTTCCCCAGCTTCTCATGAGCGCGGAAGCAGCCAAAGCCGCATTCGCTGTTCTCAAAGAAAAAATGGACAGAAGCGGCGAAGTCAGAGAAAAGAAAGGTACTGTCGTACTTGCGACAGTAAAGGGAGACATCCACGATATCGGAAAAAATATTGTCAGAGTGCTCCTGGAAAACTACAGTTTTGAAGTGATTGATCTTGGAAAAGACGTGCCGCCGGAGAAGATAACAGATACTGTAGTGGAGAAAAAAATCCGGCTGGCCGGCCTGAGCGCACTGATGACGACGACGGTTGTCAGCATGGAAGAGACAATCCGCATGCTGAGGGAAAAAGCGCCGTGGTGCCGGGTAATGGTCGGCGGCGCCGTGCTGAATCAGGAATACGCGGATATGATCGGCGCTGATTTTTATGGAAAAGACGCAATGCAGTCCGTGCATTACGCACAGGAATTGTTTTGCAAATAATACAACGGTTTGTGACGAAAATCACTAGGCAAATTTTTTGGCTCATGTTATCATAAAGGACAGAGAATCAGGACATCTGAGTTTTGTGCTGAAAAGAAAATACGGTTATGGAGGGTAAGAAGTTTTGAGGTACGCAGATGCAAATGTAATCAAGATCAAACACGCAGTATTAGAAGAAGTGGCAAGACTTGCCTTTGCAGGTGAACTGGAAGAGCGCAAGGACGACATTCCGTTCAAACTCATTCCGGGACCGACGCCCCAGTTCCGCTGCTGCATTTATAAAGAGCGGGAGATTATCCGCCAGCGTGTGCGCCTTGCGGAAGGGAAAGCGCCGGGCACGGAAGACGACGGAAATATCATTCAGGTTATCAGCTCGGCATGTGAGGACTGCCCGATTTCCAGCTACACCGTGACAGAGAACTGTCAGAACTGTCTGGGAAAGGCCTGCATCAATGCCTGCAAATTCGGGGCGATCGAAGCGGGACGCCACCGTTCCCACATCGATCCGTCAAAATGCAAGGAGTGCGGAAAGTGCGCGGAAGCCTGTCCGTACAATGCGATCGCCCACTTACAGCGTCCGTGTAAGTTCAGCTGCCCGGTAGACGCGATTTCTTATGACGAGTACGGAATTTCGGTTATCGACGATGAGAAGTGCATCCGGTGCGGAAAATGTATCCACAGCTGTCCGTTCGGCGCGATCGGTTCAAAAACATGGATCGTACAGGTGATCAGAGCCATTCAGTCCGGAAAACATGTATACGCGATGCTGGCTCCGGCTACAGAGGGACAGTTCGGACCGGACATCACCATGGCCAGCTGGCGGAAAGCCATGAAAGAACTTGGCTTCACAGAGTTCGTTGAAGTCGGGCTCGGCGGCGACCTGACAGCCAAGTACGAGGCGGAAGAGTGGCGCGAAGCCTATGAAAAGGGAGAGAAGAAAGTTACATCCTGCTGTCCGGGATTCGTAAATATGGTGCGCAGACACTATCCGGAACTGAGCGACCGCGTCTCCACGACCGTTTCTCCGATGTGTGCGGTTTCCCGCATGATCAAGGCGAAAGATCCGGAAGCGGTCACCGTATTCATCGGACCATGCCTTGCAAAGAAATCCGAGATCGTGGATCAGAAGATCGAGGGCAACGCTGATTATGCCATGACCTACAGTGAGATCCGCGCCATGATGCGTGCAAAGGGCGTTACGCTTGAGCCGGTGGAGAACACCTATCAGGAGGCATCCGTATTCGGCAAGCGGTTCGGCAACTCCGGCGGTGTTGCGGCGGCTGTACAGCAGAGCCTGAAAGAATCCGGAAATGATGTGGACGTGAAGGTGTTCAAGGCAAACGGTGCGGCAGAGTGCAAGAAAGCGCTCCTGCTCATGAAAGTCGGACGGCTTCCGGAAGATTTCATCGAGGGTATGGCGTGCGACGGCGGATGCGTCGGCGGACCGAGCTCCTTCAAGGATCAGAACCTGGCGAAGAAATCAAGAGACGCGCTGATCAAAGAGGCGGACGACAGAGGCATCTACAAGAACCTGAGCAACTACGACGAGGATTCATTCTCCATGCACAGAGAATAAATCCGCATCTGAATAAGAAACATATATTGAAGCGGGCGCTTTCCGGGCGTCCGCTTTACAAATGTACGGGGCTGTGATATATTATAAAACAGGCTTTTTGAGCGAAAGAGGAGGATTATTAACATGCAGCCATATGGAGTAAACCAGCTGAGAAAAATGTTTCTGGAGTTCTTCGAGAGCAAAGACCATCTTGCACTGAAGAGCTTTTCACTGGTGCCGCACAACGATAAGAGCCTGCTGCTCATCAATTCGGGAATGGCGCCTTTAAAACCATATTTTACAGGACAGGAGATCCCGCCGAGGAAGCGTGTCACGACCTGTCAGAAATGTATCCGTACGGGAGATATCGAGAATGTCGGAAAGACCGCGCGTCACGGCACATTCTTCGAAATGCTCGGAAACTTCTCCTTCGGCGA
>CALWKB010000126.1 GCA_944381125.1 uncultured Mediterraneibacter sp.
TTTTCAGGCATAGCGACAGTTATGTCTATTTTCTGTGTCCTTTTTTCTTTTCTGAATCATATTTACTTTTCAAAGTACACATCTCGGCTATTGCCGATAATAATCACTCAGGATTCCGAGAAATCATGAATTCATTTCTAATATGCCATTCGTCTCCAGCTTAATTTTGCCTTTTTTTCATATTAGAGGTAGCAGTAGACCCTTTCATCTACAGTTAACAAGGGGCCATAGTTAAGAAAGGAGATGTCGCTGGCACATCTAATTGCCTGCTTTTGTTATGAAAAAGAAAATTCCACAAATCTTACTGGGCATTGTAGCTGCTCTGATTATCATTTCTGTTTCCTGTGCTTACACCTATGGCGCAGTCTATTTCTCGAACCATTTTTATCCAGGCACCATAATCAATGATATCGATGTCAGTAATCTGACGGTTGATGAGACGCGAGATCTCTTAGATGCGGAATTAAATTCCTACTCGCTCTTGATTATAGGGAAAGATACAAAAGATATCTTAACCGCAGAAGATGTTGGATTGGCATATGTTTATTATATGGATGATTCGGATATTTTGGAAGAGACGATGGAGCAGCAGAACTCTATCGGTTGGGTATTCACAAATGAACGAGCGTCTATTACGCTCAACCGGAGTTACAGCGAAGACAAAGTAAATACAGCGATAGAATCTCTTTCTTGCCTGCATCCAGAAGAAGAGCAGGCACCGCAGGATGCCTATCTGGATTATCAGGATGGAAAATATGTTATTGTGCCAGAACAGTCTGGGAATGTTGTAGAGAAAGATGATCTGTCTTCAGCAGTGTTAGACGCCCTGGATACTCTGGCTTCTGAGATATCTTTGGACGGTATGTATCCGGAAGCAGATGTAAAATCCGATAATGAATTTCTCAATTTACAGGCCGATAATGCGAATGCGATCCTGGATGCAGATGTTACAATTGCCAGTAGAGTCCACTCCGTAAAGGTGGATCGAGATAGCATTAAAAGCTTCCTGATATTCCAGGATGACGGATCTGTTACTCTGGACCGTGACGTCGTGTTCGATTGGGTGATGGAAAACATCACTGGCCCAAATTACACAATGGGGATTGAACGGACCATCGAAACGCCCAGCAGCGGCACTGTTACCGTCTCTGGGGGTACTTATGGGTATTGGGTTCATTCTTCTGATGAGACAACACAATTGATGGAGGACCTGATATCAGACGAACAGGTTGAGCGAGAGCCGGTCTGGAGAGTGGAAGAGAATGGATCCACCTCAAACGATGGGGTGGGAGACACCTATATCGATGTCAATATTGATGAGCAGATGGTTTATGTCGTCAAATATGGTGAAATTGACTATTCTACAGAATGTGTCACTGGCAGTGTTGCCTCCGGCCACGATACACCGACCGGCACCTATTATGTGTCTTGGAAGACAACGGATTGGACTATGCGCACCTATAACAGCTTTGTAAACTACTGGATGCCAATAGATGACTCCACGGGCGTTGGTTTGCATGACGCCACCTGGCGCAGCAGCTTCGGCGGAAGCATCTACCGGTCCAATGGGTCACATGGCTGCATCAATCTTCCTTTGGATGCCGCAAGGTATATCTACAACAATACAGATGTTGGGATACCAGTTATCGTCCATTGATGATAACGGAATTTAATTCCGCTTGTCTGATACAGGTCATCAATATTGACTACGGGGAATCTATCAGCAAAACCTGTCATATTTTTCTTTTTTCCCGTCCTTTTGCCTTTTTAACCAAGGTTTTTCTTGAAGCGTTCTTTCATGTTTTCGGAAAATTCAATATAATCCATATGACCAAGCAGCAACATTTTATTGGGCAATTCTTGAATTGCTTCTTTAAACGCTGGAACATCCTTCTTTCGGCAGCTGCACATAATGATTCGATACTTGTGTCCTGGAGCTGAAAATTCCGATCCAAAATTTACCTTTACCCGATGCTGGACAAAAAGCTGATCTGCCAAGTACTCCTCAGTATCTACAAATGCATAGTGCGCATTCAATAAAGAGAACTTTTCAAGACGCCAGCAACCAACCAGGGGATCCAATTTCATTTCAATGAGCCTCCTCTGTCTAGAATTCAATTGTGAGTATATATTAAGCTGTTTCAGTTGTCCATCTCGCTATTTAACAAAATGTTCAAAAACCATTTTGCTTGCAGCATTTCTAAATTGGCCACGGCGGAATTAAATTCCGCTTGCCTGATCTTCTAATGCAGATTCCATGCCGGAAAAGAAAAGTCTTCAATATAGGTTTTTCTTTAAAATGTACCCAAAACACAACATATGTCCCGTTTTCTTTCATTTTTCTTTTGAATAGGTTGACGCATCCCTGTTCAGAAGAGAGGTGATCTTATGGAACCTAAAGTATACAGCATCTCGGAAGTCAAAGAAATCCTGGGACTTAGCCGCACAAAGGCTTATGAATATGTAAAACGAGTCTACGAGGAAAAAGGTCCTTTCCGTGTTATTAAGGTAGGCGGAAATTACCGAGTAATTAAGGCAAGCTTTGATAAGTGGCTGGAGGGGTCATAAACAGAAAACTTGTACCTCCGACATACGCCAAAAATGAGCGGAATGTCACAAGAATGTCTCATTTAACATCAGAAATAACACTTTGACATATCAAAAATCATATAGTACAATTTATACGGATTACCATTTTCTCCATTGCAAACGCCATTGGAGGTATCAAATGGAGAATAGTGTTCAATTTATAAACGATAGCTGGAGATATGTGAAAAGAACCGTAAATATCAATAATTTCACGATATCTTACACATCAGAAGGAGGTTTTAAATCCCAACAGGAAGCAGAAGAGGCGAAAAGACGTGATGATGAACAATACGAACTGACCCTGAAGCGAATTAAGAAGATTGCCAATATTCAGTACACCTTTCGGGAGTACATCGAATACTGGCTGAAAGAGATTTTTATTAAGAATACGGATACATGTACAAAGACCATCGGGACATGGGCGGTATGGAATTTAATCATCCCGAATGTCCAACAGGATATCCTCTTAAATTACGTTACGGCAGACTACATCAACGATATCATTAAGCGCTGCATCCCCGTCTGTGAATCAGCCGGTGAAACAACACGGAAATTCATGCGGAAAATACTAAAGGATGCTTACGCTTACGGATTAATTCCAAAAGATATCCGTGATGAAATTATGGATGTCAAAAGAGGCGTGCCGCACATCGAATTGCTGAAAAAGGAGGAATTGCAGAAACTGCTGCAGGTAGCTTCCACGCACCCAGGTTATTATTTCGAGATCCTTCTGGGGCTCTTCGCCGGTTTGAGAAGTGGAGAAGTAAGAGGCCTTCGTTATGAGGACTTCGATGCTGAAAAGCAGACCATCCGGGTATCCAGGCAGTATACGGCAAACTACTTTCTTGCGGACTCTGACGACCATTTTGAATACTCTTGCTTTATGGAAGAAAAGAGGCCAAAGGGAGACAGCTACAGACTGTTACATGTTCCATCGTTTCTGTTTGATGAACTTGAACGCAAAAAGGAATTCAATGAAACCGTCATTCGGAACAGAAAGGCAAAAGGGCAGAAGAAAGTCGATGAAGAATATGTCTCTATATCGGCTTTTGGCCAAAGGAAAGCAAAGGGGACATTGCTTTGCTCTCTTAAAAGAGCCTGCAACTACGCATGTATTCCCCCGATTTCTTTCCATACATTGCGGCATCAATTTGCCACGATGCTGATTGAAAAAGGGGTTCCGTTTGAAGATGTAAGTAAATTATTGGGGCACAAATCTGTGATGACCACATTCAATATCTACTGTGGCGTCATGGATGCGGATGATGACGCCAGGAAAGCAGTCGGCGTGATGATCCCCTGCCCGGAGGAGGATTGAGTATGATCATTCAGAAACCAGAACTCAATCCAACATTTTTTTATGGGCCAATTATTTCCTATGAATTTCATGGGGATATATCGAAAGACAAAGGAAAGTTCCGTTTCCGTTTTACACTGACCTTTAAATCAGGGGACGTGTATCCAACACAAAAAAGCGGATTCAAAACAGAGGCAGAGGCAAGAAAAGGGAAAGAGATTTTAATTGCACAATTGGTGAAGAACGAGTACATTCCATTTGAATATACAGTCAAAGAGATCTTTGATTACTGGCTCTACTATCATATGATTGAGGAGAAAGAGATCCGATTCAACACTTACCAAGCGCATCGAAATGTGCTGTACAAGTATATTCTCCCCTCATTAGGAGAGAAAAAGAAATTAAAGCACGTAACAATTAAGGATCTTGAAAAAGCATTGCTGTCTATCCCTTATTCTTCCATCAAAGAACAGGGAGTAAAAACAATGAGACAGCTGTTTGATTTTGCCTGTAAAAAACATTACATTATATTCAATCCCAGTATTGCCGCTATTGAACATGTAAAGAAAACGATTGAGAAAAAGAATACGAAGAGAACTGTGGTCCCCTATACGGTAACACAGATTAAGAATCTGCTTTATATGTGTAAGAACAATTTCCAGGAAATGTATTTGCCGCTTCTTTTGTCCCTGACAATCGGAACAAGAATATCCGAAACCATCGGATTGATGTATACCGACGTTGACTTTACGTCAAATACGATATATATTCGTAGACAGCTTGGCCGTGACATAAAAAACAGGGGAACGGGGAATCTCATGACGCAGCGGATGGAGACCAAAACTCCAAATGGTGTGCGAAGCGTTCCTGCACCTGACTGGGTAATCGACGAGCTGCTCGTAAAAAGAGCCTGGTACGAAAGGCAGAGACAGTTTGTACCAAACTTTCAGGACAATGGTTATATCGTCTGCCACTGTGATGGGGCGCCTTACAACAGGACTAGCTTCCTGAGAGATTTTCATAAGCTCACCTGCCTTTGTGGTCTCCAGGAAACACACTGGCATGACCTGAGGCATATGTATGCAAGCGTTTTGAAAAATAATGCCGTCAATATGAAGGCTGTCTCGGAATTTCTTGGCCACTACTCACCGGATTTCACAGAAGAGGTGTATGTGTACCATGAAGAGATCGCTTATGACTGCAGTATGCTCGCAGAAGAGTGGGAAAACATTCGCCCAGAAAATGAACAAAAAATGGGAATAGATGAGATTTTTATCCCACTTACCAACGAGGATTATGCGTCCTTATTTGCAGAATCGTATCAAAACGTCCCAAAGTCCCCACTTTATATCAAAAAACAGGGTTTTGAGGCAGCTGTCGCCGAATCGTAAAATCGGCCAAATTTCAGATAAAAAACAGGCTGTTCCCGGCCTCAGAAAAACGGGAAAATCACTCTAAAACAAGGAAAATTGTAATTGTATAAATTGCACAATAAATAAGGTGTTAAAGAATGAGAAAACTAGCTTTAAGCGACGAAATTTTGTTAAAAGTTGACAAACCAGCCCGGTATATCGGAGGCGAAGTAAATGCAGTCATGAAGGACCCCAAAACGGTCGATATACGCATCGCGATGTGCTTTCCGGACGTCTACGAGATCGGTATGTCCCATCTGGGGATTCAGATCCTCTATGACATGTTTAACCAGAGAGAGGATACCTGGTGTGAAAGAGTCTATTCTCCCTGGCCGGATCTGGACAAGGTCATGAGGGAGGAGAAGATCCCTCTTTTTGCCCTGGAGTCTCAGGATCCGGTAAAGGATTTTGACTTTCTGGGGATTACGATTCAGTACGAAATGTGCTACACCAATATCCTCCAGGTGCTGGATCTGAGCCAGATTCCTCT
>CALWKB010000127.1 GCA_944381125.1 uncultured Mediterraneibacter sp.
GTACGCCTCTCTCGGCATGACCCGTCACGCCGCGGAAGAACTAGCCGTCAGGCGCGCCCTGCCCGGCGCCATTGCCACGGCGCCGGGGGATCCGGCGGAGGCGGAAGCAGCCACGAGAGCCATTGCCGCCTGCCGGGGAACCTGTTATCTGCGGCTGGGCCGGGGCGGCGAGCGGCGGGTTCACAGAAGCCTTCCGGACTTCCGGATCGGAAAGGCGATCCGGATCAGAGACGGCTCCAGTGGGAACGGGAAAAATAAGTCCGGAGCAGCGGACGAAACGTGTATTGCGGTTTTCTCCACCGGCGCGATCCTGGACGAGGTCTGCGACGCATGCCGGGAACTGGAGAACGCCGGGATCCGGGTTATCCAGTACAGCTTCCCTACCGTAAAACCCATTGACAGTGAGACGATCACGGCCTGCGTGAAAGAGGCGGCCGCAGTCTTTACGATAGAAGAACACAATATCACCGGAGGCTTCGGTTCAGCTGTGGCGGAGGTTATGGCTGAGGCCGGCGGCGCGCCGCCGCTGTACCGGATCGGCCTTCACGACGAGTACTGCACAAAGGTCGGAAGCCAGCAGTATCTGCGGGAAGAATACGAACTGTCGGCGGAGAAGATCGCGGCGTATATCCGTGCAAAGATCAACAGCTGAACGGAGGGACTGATCTATGGGAAAGAGAATACTGATCACATCCACGGATCTGATGATGATCCAGTTCCTGGCGCCTCACGTACAGAATCTTGCGGAGCATGGATATAAGGTAGAAATCGCCTGCTCTGATGTGGGCGGCCGGATGGACGAAGTCAGAGACCGGCTGAAGGGCTGGACCGGGGCGATCCATACCGTGCGCCTTGTCCGTAGCCCTGCATCCCTTACAAACCTGAAGGGATACCGGGATATGAAGAAAGTGATCGACGCCGGGAATTACGATATCATCTGGACGAATGAGCCGGTGATGGGAGTTGTTACGCGGCTGGCGGCGAGAAAGGCAAGAAAGAAAGGGACAAAGGTGCTGTATATGGTGCACGGGTTCCATTTCTATAAAGGCGCGCCGGCGGTGAACTGGATGGTGTATTATCCGGTGGAGAAGTGGGCGTCGAGGTTCTGCGATGAGATCGTGACGATCAATAAGGAAGACTACGGGAGAGCGAAAGGGTTCCATGCGGGGATAGTCAGGTATATTCATGGGATAGGAATTGACATGACCAGACTTCATCCCGCAGTGGAGCAGTGTGATATAAGAAAAGAGCTGGGACTCGGAGAGGAAAGTTTTCTTCTGCTGTCTGTGGGAGAACTTCTTCCCCGTAAAAACCAGCAGGTCATTATCCGGGCGCTCGGTAAACTGAAGGATAAAGATATTCATTACATTCTGTGCGGAAAGGGAAGCAAAAAAGCTGAGCTCGCAGCGCTCGCCGCAAAAACCGGAGTTGAGAAGCAGGTTCATTTCCTTGGATACCGCAGGGATGTGGCAGATATATACGGGCAGACGGATCTGCTGGCGCTGCCCTCCCGCAGAGAAGGGCTGGGACTTGCCGGCCTGGAAGGAATGTACTGTGGTCTGCCGCTTGTGTCATCTAATATTAACGGCATCCGCGATTATATGAAAAACGGAAAAACAGGATACATGTTTGATCCCGACAATGCCGGCGGATTTGCCGAAGGCATCCGGAAACTGAAGAACAGTCCAGAGAAGCGGAGGGCATTCGGTGAATATAACAGGAAAGCGGCGCTTCCGTTCTGCATTGAAAATTCAAAGCAGGAAGTTCTCGAACTTGTATCAGAATTATCAGGATCGACAGTAAAGAACAATTGAGGGGCGGATAATAAAATGGGGAAAAAAATCCTGGTAACATCCACTGATCTGATGATGATCCAGTTCCTGGTTCCGCATATCAGAAATCTGGCAGAACACGGATATGAAGTGGATGTCGCATGTTCAGACGCAGGCGGCTATGCCTGCACAATAGAGAAAATCCTGAACGGCACCGCCGGGAAGGTACATATCGTATCTCTGGTCAGAAGCCCGCTTTCTCTGAAAAATATAAGAGGGTACAGGGAACTCAGAAGAATTATTAATGAGAACAGTTATGATATTATCTGGACAAATGAGCCGGTAATGGGAGCAGTTGTAAGGCTGGCCGCCCGGGAAGCAAAAAAAGCAGGGTGCCGGATCGTGTATATGGTGCACGGGTTTCATTTTTATACCGGAGCGCCTAAGATCAACTGGATATTGTTTTATCCTGCGGAAAGACTCCTCGCCCGGTTTACGGATTATATCATCACCCTGAATCAGGAAGATTATGCCAGGGCGCACAGATTCCCGGTCAGAGATGTATTTTATATCCATGGCATAGGGGCGGATACCGCGCGGCTGCAAAAGGAGAAAGTCAGCCAGAACATCCGCAGAAAACTGGAAATACCGGAGAATGCCTTCCTTGTATTGTCTGTGGGAGAATTAAATGGGAATAAGAATCATCGGGCCGTTATAGAGGCGCTGTCTATGCTGAAAGACCGGGATATTTACTATGTAATCTGCGGAAGCGGAAAATGCCTGATTCCTCTTCAGCTGCAGGTGAAGAAATATCATCTTGATAATAATATCCGGTTTGTCAGCTACAGAAGAGACGTGATTAATTTTTATGATCAGGCAGATCTGTTTATACTGCCATCTCACAGAGAAGGCCTTCCCGTGGTGCTTCTGGAATCCATGTACTGCGGAGTACCGGCAGTTGCCTCGGATATCCGCGGTGTACGGGATGTTATGAAAAATGGTGTTACGGGGATTTTGTGCGGTCCGGATGACAGCAGGGCGTTTGCCGCTGCGATACAGAAATTAAAAAGCGACGCCGTACTTCGGGCCGAATACGGCAGAAACAGCAAAAAAGCAGTAAAGCCATACATGCTTTCGGAAATAAAAAATGCTGTAATCAATATTTTTGCTAACATTGGAGATATAGAAAAATGACGCAGATAAAATACAGTGTGATCATTCCGGTATACAATGCAGAGAGAACCTTAAAGAGATGTCTGGACAGTCTCCTTGGACAGAAGCGGGAAGATGTCGAGATCATTCTGATCAACGACGGATCATCGGATGGCAGCCGTGCGATTCTTGAAGATTATGGGAGCCGATTCCTGAACGTCAGGGCAGTGCACCAGGAAAATGCCGGAGTATCGGCGGCCCGGAACAGAGGCCTTGACGAGGCGGAAGGAAAATATATTACATTTGTGGACAGTGACGATTACGTGTCGGAGAATTACTTCCGGGCGATGGATGAAGCCGGGGAGAAGGAAGACAGCGATCTGATTGTTTTTGCGAAAGATATAGCGGGGCAGGGGATTGATGAAAGTAATCTTTATAAAAAAATGTGTGCAGCTTCGTCATTACAGGAACAAAGAGAGCTCCTGTTAAGCAGCAGGATTATCTTTCAGCCGCCGTATAAGCGGTTTAAGCGGGAGATTATAGAGAAAAATCATCTTCGTTTTATAAAGGGCATGTATGTAGGGGAGGATTTTAATTTCTGTTTTGCTTATATGCTTGCGTGCAGAAAAATAAAAATCGAGCACAAAAAGATTTATTTTATAGATGTATCAGAAAATGATTCTTTGTCAAGAAAATATAGAGAGGATATCGATAAACAGCTGCAGTGGGAGATAAAAGAAGCTGTAAAAACGTTGAAAAACAGTGGATTGTCTTCAGAAGATAAGGATGAGCTTTTGCGGATTCTTGATTATTTTATGGCAAGAAATATATTTACCTGCATAGCAGAAACATTTAAGGCCGGAAAGCCATCGTATCGTAAAAACAGGAACAGATATCTGATAATGTGCGCTGAATTTAGCACTCCGATATACAGGACTGGGACTTATAAAAACAAGATTCATCGCCTGCTCCGAGTGCTGCTGTATCGAAGGATGCCGTTTCCGTTATATATTGTAACAAAGATTGTAAAGGGAAAAGAATTTCAGAGATATCAGAAGAAAGAATAGCAGATAATGAAGAAAATACTTGTAATCATCGGCTCATTGAAAGTCGGCGGCCAGGAAAAAGTCGGAAAAGAAATCGGGCTTCATATTGACAGAGACAGATATGAGATACAGTATCTGGTATTTGATGAAAATAAAGAAGCTTATGAAAGAGAACTGAATAAAGCGGGAATAGAAGTTATCCATCTCCCGGAACCGTCGCAGGGATATATTCAGTATCTGAAAAGTCTTGCCGGACTGATGAAAAAAAATTCATATGATATCGTGCATGCGCATACAATGTTTAACTGCGGCTGGGCAATGCTCCTTGCATGGCGGATGAAAATACCGTGCAGAATATCGCATTCCCACAGTATAAAGATGGCAGATTATCATTACAGCACACTTGCGAAGATATATCAGTCAGTGATGAAAAAGCTGATACACATATTTGGCACAGAGTTTATCGGCTGTGGAAAAGCGGCAGGAGAATGGCTGTTTGGAAAGAGATTTTTTCAAAAACATGGTACAGTTATTTACAATGGTATTGATACAAAACAATTTTTGTTTTCGGCTGATAAGAGAACAGAACTGCG
>CALWKB010000128.1 GCA_944381125.1 uncultured Mediterraneibacter sp.
GCCTTTTTAAGCCGGGCGTTTACATCGTCCAGATTAGTAGCGGTTTCTTTGGCTGTCGCCTGAAGCTCTGCTTTCTGAGACTGCATATCCGCCTGCAGTTCTTCCATTGAATCCTGCTGCTCTTCAAGCGCGGATTTCTGATCCGCGATAGACTGATGGATTTCCTGCAGTTCATTCAGAGCGTTTCTGTCATATCTGCTCAGATGCTCGATAAAGTCCGCCTTGTTTAGAAAGTCAGCCATATCTTTTGCGGAGAAAAGCATTTCCAGCAGTGATAGGCTGCCGTTTTCGTACATATACTTAATGCGGGTTTTCATATCCTCATACTGCTGCTGTTCATTTTCTTCAGCGGCAGCAAGGTTATCCGTGGTACGTTCGATTTCGCCCTGCAGTATTTCTACCTGCATTTCTGTGGCAGTAATCTTATCATTCAGATCAAGAATGTCCTGATTAATACCTGCAAGTTCGTTTTCAAGGGCCGAGGTCTGGTTTTCCAGGCTTTCGATATCTCCGTCGGCAAAAGCCGGAAGTACAGAAAGCGTAATTGCGACAGAACAGATCAGAGCAGTGCCGGTCCGGAACCATCGTTTTTTACTGATATCCATCATCTCAAATCCTTTCATAAATGCACTTATAAGTTGCCGGATAACTATTATACTATAAATTGCGTTATTAATCAAACTCTGTTACAATGAAAGAGAAAAATTAGGAAATGTGAACAAACATATCCTCAGGGCTGCCGGATTTGCCGGGAAAACGACTCAATAATCCGGGGAAATATCCAAATCAGGCTCTGATTCCCGCCGGGATCGGCCGGCAGGTTTTGAAGAAAACAGAAAGGAATATATGTGGTGAAGCGAAAGATAAAAATGGTCGGACTGGATCTGGACGGGACGCTTCTGAGCGACAAAAAGGAACTCCGCCCGTATACCAGAGACGTCCTGACACGGGCCGTAGAAAAAGGTATTGTAGTACTGGTGGCTACAGGACGGCCGTGGACAGGGGTGCCGGAAGAACTGCGCAGCTTTCCGGGGATGAGGTACGCACTGACGTCAAACGGCGCAAGAATTATCGACAGAGATGCGGGAAAAGTGATTGAGGAACAGCTCCTTTTGCCCGATCCCGGAATAAGGGCGTTGAAAATATGCGGCAAATATGACACTCTGAAAGAAATATATTTCGACGGGCAGGGATACGCTGAAGCAGATAAAATGCTTCATGTGGAAAAATATCACAAAAATCCTAATATGCGGGAATACATACGGACAACAAGAATACCGGTGGAAGACATCCTGGGGCTTGCGGAAAAAGAGAACAGAGGAATGGATAAAGTGCAGGCTCTGTTTGCCGATATGGAAGAGCGTGAGAGGGCCTGGGAGGAGCTGGAGAAGGAGCCGGATATGGAACTTGTCGGTTCTCTGAAATATAATATCGAGATTAACGCAAAAGGCGTGAACAAGGGAACCGGCCTTGTGCGTCTCGGCAGGCTGCTGGGGATCCCCAGGGAAGAAATCATGGCCTGCGGCGACGGCGATAACGATACGGCAATGCTGAGAGAAGCGGGATTTGGCGTTGCGATGGCAAATGCCGAGGAACAGGTAAAACGTGCGGCCGACTATATTACATCCGGAAATGAGGAAGAAGGCGCGGCCAGGGCTATTGAAAAATTTGTTCTGACACAGTAGTTTTAGAGAGAATAGCAGAGGAGGAGAGAAAATGTTAGATGTATTAAAAGTAATTATATTCGGTATTGTGGAGGGAATTACAGAGTGGCTGCCTATCAGCAGTACCGGACACCTGATTATAATGGAAGAGTTCTTAAAACTCAGTCAGAGCGACGCGTTCTGGGAAATGTTCCAGGTTGTTATACAGCTGGGAGCGATTCTGGCGGTGGTTGTAATTTATTTTCATAAGCTGAATCCGTTTTCGCCGGAAAAGACACAGAAACAGAAAATGATGACCTGGCAGATCTGGATCAAAGTTGTCATCGGATGCATTCCGGCGGGAGTTGTCGGTCTGCTTTTCGACAAACAGATCGACAAATGGCTGTATCACTGGTACATAGTGGCAATTATGCTGATTGTCTACGGCGTTCTGTTTATCATAGTTGAGAATTATCAGAAGGGAAAGGCGCCGAAAGTGACGAAAATGTCCCAGCTGACTCTCCCGATGATTCTGATTATCGGCGTATTTCAGATGCTGGCGATGATTCCGGGCACATCCCGTTCCGGAGCCACAATTGTGGGCGCGCTTATGATCGGAGTTTCCCGGAGCCTTGCGGCGGAATATACGTTTTTCCTGGCGATTCCGGTTATGTTCGGAGCAAGCGCTGTAAAACTGATCAAATTCGGACTTCATTTTACGGCCATGGAGGCATTCCTCCTTATACTTGGAATGGCGGTTTCCTTTGCCGTTTCAATTGTGGCGATCAAATTCCTGATGAATTATATCCGGAAGAATGATTTCAAGGTATTCGGCTATTACAGAATTGTTCTCGGCATCGTGGTCCTTCTCTATTTCGGAATTCTCGCTTTGCTCTGACCGGAGACTGCGATGAGAAAAATACAGTGAGTTTTGCAATAGGTCTTGTATTTTAAAGAAAACATGGTAAAATTATGAGGATAATCTGTATGATTATGCAATTTCAAAGTATTGGAGGATACAATTATGAAAAAGTTTTTAGCAGTATTTCTGTCTGCGGCTCTTGTTGCGGGTCTGGCAGCAGGCTGCGGAAGTGACAGCAGTGATTCCGGAAGTGATGAATCTGCCAAAACAGCTGAAGTAATCGACGTGGATCTGACAGAAGAGGAGTACGCGTTTGGCGTAGATAAGACACAGCCGGAGCTTCTTGAGCAGGTAAATGCATTTATTCAGAAGATTAAAGAAGACGGAACTCTTGACGAGATCTGCGACAAATATTTCGGAGGCGGAGAGCCGACGCCGGTAGAGTCCGCGGAACTTGATCCGTCAAAGGAACAGCTGGTTGTTGCGACAAACGCAGCGTTTGAGCCGTTTGAGTTCATGCAGGGAGAAAATTATGTCGGCATCGACATGGAACTCGCGGCTATGCTTGCCGATGAGCTCGGACAGGAACTGGTAATTCAGAATATGGATTTCGACGCGGTTTGTCTTTCAGTAGGACAGCAGAAGTGCGATCTTGCCATGGCGGGGCTGACAGTCAGCGAGGACAGGAAAGAATATGTTACGTTCTCCGAGTCATACTATCAGGCGTCACAGCGTCTGGTCGTGCCGAGCGACGATACGAAATTCGCTGATATGACAGACGCGGATTCCATCGCGGCGTCTCTTGCCGAACTGGATTCTTCCGTTAAAATCGGCGTGCAGCAGGGGACGACGGGACAGGCTTACGTGCAGGGAAGTGACGGCCTCGGATTCCCGGGACTTAATGCTTCATGTCAGTCATACAAGAATGGTTCTCTGGCAATAACGGATATGCTTAACGGAAATATTGATTATGTAATTATCGACGCGGCTCCGGCAGCGGCAATTACAAAAGCGATTAACGAGATGCGGTAAAACACACAGAACTGAAGTCAGGAAGGAAAATACAGGCATCAGCGGATTCAGGCACGGTGCAGGCATTTTCCTTCTTTTGAGAAGGGAAGACAATGGGAAATTTTAGTCAGAAGGTAGATAAATTTTTAGAAATCTTCATAGAGCAGAACGGCTATGTGAGAGTGGTGGAAGGACTGAAAAACACGATTCTTATCGCTGTGATCGGCCTTATTATAGGAATACTGATCGGTACGCTGATCGCGACGTTCAGAGTTATTCCGAAATATAAAGTACTCCCCCGGGTGCTGAACAGTATCTGCAGTTTATATGTGAATCTTTTCAGAGGTTCGCCCATGGTAGTACAGCTGCTTGTATTTTATTATGTAGTGTGTCCGCTTTTCGGCTGGAGATTTACAGGAGTGCAGGTGTCCATGCTTGTGTTCGGACTGAACAGCGGCGCCTATATATCAGAGATAATGAGGAGCGGTATTCAGTCTGTAGATCCCGGACAGATGGAAGCGGGGCGCGCGGTAGGGCTGAGTTTTGCGGCAAGTATGACAAAAATCGTGATTCCGCAGGCAGTCAAGAATATTCTGCCTACGTTGGGAAATGAGTTCATTACACTGGTCAAGGAAACGTCGGTGGTAAGCTTTGTAGGCGCGGCGGATCTTTATGTGGCGTTCAGCTATATCGGAACAAACAATTATGAGTTTATGGTTCCGTACCTGGTAATGGCTATGATTTACATCGTCATTGTGCTGATAATTACCCTGTTCATCAGATTATTGGAAAGGAGCCTGAGAAAGAGTGATAGACGTAATTAATCTTAGAAAAAGCTTTGGCAGCCTTGAAATCTTAAAAGGGGTTAATATCACCATTAACAAAGGGGATATAGTTGCGGTACTCGGCCCGTCAGGTTCCGGAAAAAGTACGTTTCTCAGATGCCTGAACTGTATGGAAGACCCGACTTCCGGAAGCATTATTTTTAAGGGCGTGGATATTGCCGATATGAAGGTGGACATCAATCAGCACCGCCGGCATATGGGAATGGTGTTCCAGCATTTCAATCTTTTTAATAATAAGACAGTTCTTCAGAACGTAATGATGGCTCCGGCATATTTGAGATGCAAGGATCTGAAAAAAGCAAAGCGGAAAAACAGGATAACAACTCTGAAAAATTTATTCCGCAGCAAAAAGGAACCGCTGATTCCGATTACGATGACAAGAGAGCAGATCAAAAGCGAGGCAAAACAACAGGCGCTCGGACTGCTTAAACGGATCGGGCTTGATGATAAGGCGGACGCATATCCGTCCACACTTTCCGGCGGACAGAAACAGCGTGTTGCGATTATCCGTTCGCTGGCCATGAATCCGGATGTTATCCTTTTTGATGAGCCCACGTCGGCTCTGGATCCGGAGATGGTAGGAGAAGTGCTTGATCTTATGAAAAGTCTGGCAAAGGACGGCATGACAATGGTTGTTGTAACGCATGAGATGGGATTTGCCCGCGAGGTTGCCAACAGAGTGCTCTTTATGGATGACGGGCAGATTCTGGAAGAAGCGCCTCCGGAGGAGTTTTTCTTTCACCCGAAGGATGAGCGTCTGAAAGAGTTCCTGTCAAAGATACTGTAGAGGAAATGCGGAGCCGGACAGGCAAAAAGAATTTAAAATAAAGTTATTCGCAGAATAAAGATAAAAAGACCGGGGCATATAAAAGCCTGGTCTTTTTTTGCGGATGTGTGTTAGAATGGCAGAGAAATATGAGCAGAAAGAAATATTCCGATGAGTGCGGACAGTCGGATATTCTCAGAACTAAGTCTGGAAAGGGGAGCGGCTGCGTAAATATGAAATATGAGAGAATAGAGCAGGCTGTTTTTCTGGAACGGCCAAACCGGTTTATCGCGTACGCCATGATCGGCGGACAGAAAGAAACCGTCCATGTAAAAAATACCGGGAGATGTGCGGAACTGCTTGTGCCGGAAGCGGTAATCTATGTACAGAAAAGCGACAATCCTGACCGGAAGACAAAGTGGGATCTGATTACCGTGGAGAAGGGAAAGCGGCTTATCAATATGGATTCCCAGGCGCCGAATCAGGCGGCGAAAGAATGGATTGAACAGGGGAAATTTGTACAGAATGTAACGCAGATACGTCCGGAAACCGTATACGGCTCTTCACGGTTTGATCTGTATGTGGAAGCGGGAGATCGGAAAATATTTATAGAAGTAAAGGGCGTCACCCTGGAAGAAAACGGCGTCTGCCGTTTCCCGGACGCTCCCAGCGAGAGGGCGGTAAAACATCTGGAAGAGCTGATCCGCGCGGTGAAAGAAGGATATGAAGCCTATGTGCTTTTCGTAATACAGATGCGCAATGTCAGATATTTTACTCCGAATACAGATACTCATCCGGCATTTGCGCGGGCTCTTGCGGAAGCTGCCGAAAAAGGGGTTCATATTCTGGCATATGACTGCAGAGTAAAAACAGACGGTATAGAAATCGCTGATCCGGTGGATGTGGTGCTTGGAAGTGAAAGGCTTAAAGAAGCTGCAGAGCCACTTGTGCAATGGTTCAGAGAAAACAGGCGCGATCTGCCATGGCGGAAGAGAATAAGCGCTTACAGAGTGTGGGTGTCTGAAATAATGCTTCAGCAGACGAGAGTGGAAGCGGTTAAGCCTTATTATGAAAGATTTTTAAAGGAGCTTCCGGATGTAAAAAGCCTGGCTGAGGTGTCGGAGGAGCGTCTTCTGAAATTGTGGGAGGGGCTCGGTTATTACAGCAGGGCGCGGAATATGCGGGAAGCGGCCATACAGATTATGGAAGACTATGGAGGGAAATTTCCGGAGACATATGAGGAAATTCTTTCCCTGAAAGGAATCGGAAGCTATACAGCGGGCGCGATAAGTTCTTTTGCATTTGGCCTTCCGAAAGCGGCGGTGGACGGTAACGTGCTCCGGGTGGCAGCCCGTCTTCTGGCAGACGGGGAGGATATTGCGAAGGCGTCTGTGAAGAAAAAGATTGAACGGATGATAGAGGAAGTGATTCCGCGTGAAAATCCGGGAGATTTTAATCAGGGACTTATTGAACTCGGCGCGGTTGTGTGTCTGCCAAACGGGGAGCCCAGATGTGGAGAATGCCCGTTAAGGCAGCTCTGCCTGGCATACGAGCAGGGAAATCAGACGGATTTTCCGGTGAAGCAGAAGCCGGCGCCGCGAAGAATTGAAAAACGCACAGTATTTATTTTCCGGGACAGCCGGGCTGTGGCCATACAGAAACGGCCGGACAGAGGGCTGCTGGCGGGTATGTATGAATTTCCGAACGTAGAAGGATATCTGAACCAGAAGCAGGCGGTTGAATTCGGAAAATCACTTGGGCTTTCTCCGATCCGCATAAAGAAGCTGGGAAAGACAAAACACATTTTCAGTCATGTGGAATGGCATATGACCGGATATGAGATTCTGGTAGATGAACTGGAAAACAAAATGACCGGGGATGTGATTTTTGCGGAGCCGGACGAACTGGCTACGGTATATCCGATGCCGGCTGCGTTTGATTTTTATCAGACAGGGGAAAAAACCAGCCGGCGCAGGCAGTGAGATTGGGCTGAAAATGGAGAAATGCACAAGAACAGAGCCCGCTCGGTTTTCTTGAACGCGGGAGGGATTCGTGGTATAATGATTGCGCAAAGCGCAATCCAGCCCGGGTTCCGGGCTGCCCCCGCTGCGCGGAGATTATACCGGCAAGCCACGGCTCGAGAAGTAAATGCTGCTGCGCAGCGCATCCTTCTCAGCGCACGTGGTATAATGATTGCGCAAAGCGCAATCCAGCCCGGGTTGAGGAGTAAATGCCGCCTGCGGCGTACGAATAACAGGAGAGTACAGCATATGAGCGAAAAAACAGAAATGTCCAGACAGCAGCAGAAATCCATGGAGACAAAAGAGAAAATCTTCCAGGCTGCGAAACGTATCCTGCAGAAAAAAGGATATGAAGAATTGTCAATAAAAAATATATGTGAGGAAGCCGGTGTTTCAAACGGAAGTTTTTATCATCATTTCCGCACAAAAGATGATCTTCTTTCCTACTATATTGAAGATCAGCCGACGATTAATCCGGATCTGCTGGAATTACCTGAAAATGCGGCAGGTGTAAAAGAAGGAATTATTCAGGTTTATCTGAACTATGTGAAATACTGCCGGGAGCTTGGCGTGGAATTTATGTCCGGTTATTATGATACGAAAAATCAGGCGCTTAACGCAGCGATCCGGACAGAAAGGCCGTATCCGATTGTGACGGTTCAGACTTACGTTGAAAAGGCCATTGCGGCCGGAGTCGTCCGACTGAATGTGGAAATTGAGGAATTTACGACAGATATACGAATGATAGTAATTGGAAATGTATTCGAGTGGTGTCTGAGAAAAGGCGAGGCGGATTTTGAGGGTAATATGAGCCGCTCTCTGGGCCGGTATCTGGACAGCACGCTCTGCGAAGGACAGCGGTATGAGCACAAGATATGAGTTTATTATCAATCCCCGCGCCCGGTCGGGAAGAGGACAGAAGATATGGAATCTGGTCAGAACCCGGCTTGAAAAGCAGCATGCCGACTATGACGTGCATGTGACGAAAGGGCGGGGACATGCGGAAAAGATTGCCGCGGCGATCAGTTCTTCCGGCCGTATATGTACAATTGTTGTATTAGGGGGAGACGGTACGGTCAATGAGGTGATAAACGGCCTGGAATTTTCGGAAAACATAACATTTGGCTATATCCCGGTAGGTTCCGGCAATGATTTCGCAAGGGGACTGGGAATTCCGGAAAAACCGAAGCATGCGCTTAAAACAGTACTTTTTCCAAAGAAAATCATCCGAATGGATGTAGGCGTCCTTAGCGGGAATGATATTTCAAGGCGTTTTGCCGTCAGCAGCGGTATAGGGTTTGACGCGTCGGTCTGCCGGGCGGCAGGCAGCTCCCGCTGGAAGAGTGTACTGAACCGGCTTCATCTGGGGAAACTTACATATGCCGCGGTAGGAGCGGGAAGGCTTCTGAAAGATAAGCCCGTGCGTGCGGAAGTAGTCAGTGAAAATGGAAAACGAAGATATTTCCGGAAAATGTTTTTCGCGGCATTTATGAACCTCCCTTTTGAAGGAGGGGGATTCCGTTTCTGTCCTGATGCCGTGTCTGATGACGGTCTGATAGATGTATTTATTGTGTCGGACATTTCAAAGCTGAAAATACTTTTTCTTCTTCCGGCGGCGTACCTGGGGAAACGGCTTTGTTTCCGCGGGATAACCCGGATCAGATGCAGAACGGTAAGAATTCGGACCGGCGCTTCGGCGGCTGTGCATACGGACGGAGAGATTCATGCCGGATGGAAAACAGCAGAAATATCTTTGCTCGAGAAAAAACTGAAAGTAATTGCCGGATGAGAAAATCTAAAGAATTCTTATGATTTTATAAAGCTGGTTGTTGGCTTGTATAAATCGTGCTATAATCGAGACGAATTAACGCAGAGTTCAAAAAAAGTCCGGACGTCCGGTCTGGCAAAGGGAGTATCAGATTATGAAACGGCGGGAAAAGTTCGTTGAATTTATAAAAAAATATAAACATGCATGGGTATTTCTATATGCGTTCATTTATCTGCCCTGGTTTTTATGGCTTGAGAGGCATGTGACTACAAATTATTATGTAGTACAGACGGAGGCGGACAAATATATTCCGTTTATCGAGTTCTTTATTGTGCCTTATCTGATGTGGTTCGGTTTTATCGTGGCGGCTTTTCTGTATTTCTTTTTTACAGACGTCCCCGGCTTTTACAGAATGGCCGCATTTATGTTTGCGGGAATGACAATTTTTCTTGTGATATCGACGGTATTTCCGAACGGACAGGATTTAAGGCCGGCAGTATTTGAAAGAGATAACATATTTGTGGATATGGTGCGGATGCTTTACCGGACCGATACCTGCACAAATGTATTTCCAAGCCTGCATGTTTTTAACTCGCTGAGTGTCTGCATTGCGGTATTTGAAAGCGACAGGATGAAAAAACATATGGCGCTCAGCATGGGCGCATACATTCTCGCGGCCCTGATTATTCTGGCAACCATGTTCCTGAAGCAGCATTCCATTATTGATGTCATGGGAGCCTGCGGGATGGCGGCGGTGCTGTATCAGTTTGTATACGCGCCTCTGCACAGAAAAGTACCAGGCTATACAAAAGAAAAGCGAACAGTGCTGTGATTTTAAAATCTGCGGATGCGCGCTGGCTCTGGCGCGGAAATTATATCCAGACAAGAAAAACCCGGAATAAAACCATATGTCATAAAGGTTTCATTCCGGGCTTTATTATGCCGTCCGTCTTATTAATAAACAGGTCGTCTTTTTATTTCAGAAGATCAGCAAGCGCGCTCTTTGGTACAGCGCCGATCTGTTTTCCCTTCATTTCGCCTCCGGCAAAAGAAATGAAAGTCGGAATACTCATTACGCCAAATTTCTGAGCAAGATCCATTTCCTCGTCAACATTAATTTTGCACACTTTTATATCAGATCTTTCCGAGGCAAGTTCCTCGACGACAGGACCCATCATTTTGCAGGGACCGCACCAGTCTGCGTAAAAGTCAATCAAAACAGGTTTTTCAGACTGGATTACCTCCTGATCAAAATTATCTTTAGTCAATTTAATAACTGCCATAATTCAATCCTCCTTCTTTAATCAATCTGTTATTTTATTGCTGAACAAATAATAAAATCCCATTCAGGATGCTAATAGTATACCACAGATGAGGCAGATTTTCGTGATAAAATCATAAATATCGCAAAAAGGGACAGGGCAAAACGCGATTCGGGACGTAGTAAAATCGTATTTTACTACGTCCCGGAATAATAGTATAATGATACCTACAGGAGGAGCGATATGTCTTTACGGTTTGTTTTTGGAAATTCCGGCAGCGGGAAGTCTTTTTATTTGCATCATTATATTGTCGGGGAATCGGTGCGCCATCCGGAGAAGAATTATCTTGTGCTTGTGCCGGAGCAGTTTACCATGCAGACGCAGAAGGATCTTTGTGAAGCCCATCCGAGAGGGGGCATTATGAATGTGGATGTCTTAAGTTTTGGAAGGCTTGCCCACCGTATTTTTGAGGAGCTTGGACAGGATAACCTTCAGGTGCTGGATGATGAGGGGAAAAATCTGGTGCTGCGAAAAATTGCGGGAAACTGCGGAGAAGAGCTTACGGTTCTGAAGAGTAATCTGAAAAAGCAGGGCTATATCAGTGAGGTGAAGTCTGTAATATCGGAGTTTACTCAGTATGGCGTTGATTTTGACCGGCTGGATGAGTTTATGGGCACGCTTAATCAGGACAGCTATCTTTATTATAAGCTGAAAGATATCCGGAAGGTTTATAAAGGGTTTGAAGATTATCTGAGTGAAAAATATATTACAAAAGAGGAAATGCTGGACGTGCTCAGCGACATGGTGCCGCTTTCCGAAATTCTGAAAGGGAGCGTTATCGCTCTGGACGGATTTACCGGGTTTACTCCGGTTCAGAACCGGCTGATCGGAGAGCTTCTGAAAGTATGTGAAAAAGTCATAATTACAGTGGAAATGGATCAGAGAGAGGATCCGTTTGTCTTCCGCCATCCGTATCAGATGTTTGCGCTGAGCAAACAGATGGCGGCATCGCTTGTAAAGATTGCACGGGAAACAGGGACGGAGACGGAAGAACCGGTGTGCCTTTACGAAAAGCCGGTGCGCCGGTTCCGGGATAACCCGGAAATGGCGTTTCTTGAGTCGGAACTGTTCCGCTATTCGGGGAAAACGTTTACCCGCCCACAAAGTTCCATATCTCTTCATGAGGCGGGAAATCCGGCAAATGAGGCGGTTTACGTGGCGGAGGCCATTCGCAAACTGGTGCGTGAAAAGGGAATGAGATACAGGGATATAGCGGTTATCGCGTCGGATATGGACGTGTATGCGGACGTGCTGGAAGATGCCTGCAGCATGTTTGAGATTCCTGTATTTACAGATCATAAAAAAAGTATACTGCTTAACGCATTTGTAGAGTATCTCCGCAGTCTTCTGGCAATGGCGGAGCAAAACTTTACATATGAAAGTGTATTCCGTCATCTCAGGACCGGTCTGTGCGGATTTTCTGACGATGAGGTGGACCGGCTGGAAAATTACTGCCTGGCTCTTGGAATCCGCGGATACAGGAAATGGCAGCAGGCCTGGGTGCGACGGACAGACGGCGCAGACGAAGAAGAACTTGCGGGGCTGAATCATCTCAGAGTAATTTTTGTGGAGAAAACCTCGGGGCTGATGCATATTCTCAGACAGAGAAAAAAGACTGTAAAAGATGTAACTCTGGCTGTCTATGACTATCTGGTTCAGGAAAATCTGCAGGAGCAGCTTAAGCAGATGGAACTGAGATTCCAGGAGGCGGGGGAACTGGCTCTGGCGAAAGAATACGCCCAGATATACCGGATCGTAGCAGATCTGTTCGATAAATTCGCAGAACTTCTGGGAGACGAACAGATTTCGCTTCAGGAATACTGCGATCTTCTGGACGCAGGGCTGGAAGAAGCGAAAGTGGGAGTTATTCCGCCCGGCCTTGACCAGCTTGTTATCGGAGATATGCAGCGAACCAGAATAAAAAATATCCGGGCATTGTTTTTTGTCGGTGCAAATGATACGCTGCTTCCGGGAAATGCCGGAAGCGGAGGCCTTCTCTCGGAACGGGACAGAGAGCGGTTCGGGGCGGAAAAAATCGCTCTGTCTCCGGGAATAAAAGAACAGATTTATATTCAGAAATTTTACCTGTACCTGAATCTCACGAAACCGTCCGAATATCTTTCCATCTCCTGGGCAAGGGTGTCGGGGGAAGGAAAAAGTATAAGACCCGCCTATCTGGTACAGGATATCCGGCGTCTGTTCCCGGGAATTTCCGTATATGACGAAGAAAAAAAAGAAATGAACGGGCATGAAATAACAAAGCGGACGGGAATACAGTGGGTTGCCAGAGGGATACGGGAAAGAAAATCCAAAGTGACCGAAGAGTGGAAGGAATTGTACACATGGTATGTGCGGCATGCCGGAGAAAAAGAAAATTCCGGCGCTCAGCCGGGCGCAGAGGATCTTGAACGGATAATAAAGGCGGGTTTTCTGCATAATGGAAGAAACCGTCTTGAGCCCGGCGTGGCCGGAAAGCTTTACCCGGCTCCGGAGAAGATCAGCGTGACGCGGCTGGAACAGTTCGCCGCCTGCGCCTGCGCCCATTTTCTGCGGTACGGGCTGAAGCTGTCGGACAGGGAAGAGTACGGATTTGAGGCTCTGGATCTGGGGAATATCGCACACCGGTCGCTGGAGCGTTTTTCGCGGAAGGCGGATACAGAGGGACTTTCATGGATGGAAATTCCCGAGGACAGGAGAGAACGCCTCATTAATGAAAGCGTGGAAGAGAGCGTTGCAGATTACGGGAACACGGTATTGTACAGTTCCGCCCGCAACGAATACATGATATACCGCGTAAAACGGCTGATCAGCCGATCCGTGTGGGCGCTTGCAAGGCAGATGGAGAAGGGGGATTTTATTCCTTCCGGATATGAAATGAAATTCGGAAGCGGAAAGATTGACCGGATTGACACGTGTCAGGATGAGGATAAAGTGTATGTAAAAGTAACTGACTATAAGACGGGAATGAAAACATTTGACATTACCGCGTTTTATCACGGACTGCAGATTCAGCTCCCCGTATATCTGAACGCGGCGCTCGCGATAGAAGAAAAAAAACATCCGGACAGCGAGATATGTCCGGCGGGAATTTTTTACTACCGGATACAGGATCCCTATGTAAAACGGGAGAAAACAACGGCGGAAATAGAAAAAAACATTCTCAAAGAGCTGCGCCTGGACGGACTTATCAACGGAGAAGAAAAGGCGGTGGAGCATCTGGAACACGGACTGTCGGGAACATCGGTATTATATCCCATGGGCAGAAATAAAGACGGCGGATTAAGCAAAGCATCCCGTGTGCTTGCACCTGAAGATTTCCGGAACATGCTTGTGTATACCGGAATCCTGGAAGCAGAACTTAAAGAGAGAATGTATGATGGAGATGCGGAAGCGGCTCCGTACGAACTTGAAGGCGCTTCCGGGTGCGATTACTGCGGATGCCGCGATATCTGCGGTTTTGACCCCGGAATTGAAGGGTGCCGGTACAGGCAGCTGGAGAAATATTCTATGGAAGAAACGGTTCAGAAAATCAGGATAAAAATACAGGAGCAGAAGGAAAAAGAACAGGGAGGTAACGGACGTGGGGACGATGTGGACAGCGGAACAGCAGAAAGTAATTAATCTGCGGAACCGGAATATACTTGTGTCAGCCGCGGCGGGCTCCGGAAAAACAGCAGTGCTTGTAGAGCGTATTATCCGCAGAATAACAGAGGAAACGCCGCCGGTGGACGTAGACCGGCTTCTGATCGTTACATTTACGGAAGCGGCCGCGGCAGAGATGAAAGAGCGAATCGGTTCGGCGATAGAAAAACAGCTGGAACGGCGCCCCGAAGATGCCAGGCTGGAACAGCAGGCGGCGCTAATCCATACGGCGCCGATCACGACGATTCACAGTTTCTGTCTGTCAGTCATAAAAGACCATTTTCATGTTATCGGTATTGACCCGGGATTCCGCATCGCGGAAGAAGGAGAGCTGAAACTGCTGAAGCAGGATGCGCTGGACGAATTGCTGGAAACATGCTATGAAGAAGCTGAGGAACAGTTTCTGGATTTTGTGGAAAAATTTGGCGGCGGGAAAAATGACAAAAAAATAGAAGAGCTTATTCTGAAGCTGTATGAGTTTTCTCGAAGTTATCCTCAGCCGGAGAAATGGCTGGAGTCATGTGTCTCTGTATATACGCCGGAAAACATTCTGTCTTCTGATTTTGTGAAAAACGCTGAACAAAGAGCGAGACAGCGGATGGAAGATGTTCTCGAAATTCTTAACCGCGCTCTTCGCGTCTGTGAAGAACCCGACGGCCCGTATATGTATGCGGATATGATCGAATCAGATATAAAAGAAGCGGAAAAAACCGGCAGAGCGGCAGGGTTTGAGGAAATGTACACCGCGGTGTCCGGGTTCACATGGAAGAGACTTTCAGCGAAAAAGGACGATACTGTGTCTGTGGAGAAAAAAGAGACGGCAAAGCATCTCAGGGAGCAGGCAAAAAAACTGGTAAAAAGCATACAGGAGTCTTACTTTTACGCACCGTGGCAGGAGTGGTCCGAGGATATGGAAAAGTGCCGGAAAGATATGGAAACGCTTGCAGATCTGGTAAAACGCTTTTCCGATATGCTTGATGAAAAGAAGAGGAGGCGCAATCTGATAGATTTCAGCGATATGGAACAGTTTGCCCTCCGGATTCTTACGTGTGAAAAGGAAGGGCGGCTGGAACCGTCGGCAGTGGCGCGGGAATATCAGGAACAGTTCGAGGAAGTCATGATTGATGAATACCAGGACAGCAACCTTGTACAGGAGACGATTCTGACAAGTGTGTCCAGAATGGAACAGGGCCAAAACAATGTTTTTATGGTGGGGGATGTAAAGCAGAGCATTTACCGGTTCCGTCTGTCAAGACCGGAGCTTTTTATGGAAAAATACGATGCATATACAACAGAAGAAAGCGTCTGCCAGAGAGTGGACCTTCACAAAAATTTCCGGAGCCGCCGGGAAGTGCTGGACGCCGTAAATTATCTGTTCTGCCGGCTGATGCAGCGACGGTTCGGAGGAATTGAATATGATGATAATGCTGCTCTTTATCCGGGGGCGGACTTCCCGGAACTGCCGACAGAGACAGAAAATATTTTTACCGACCGGACAGAGCTCCTGCTTATGGACAAAAAAGAAGCCGGGGAAAGATGGACGGACGGGAGCAGGGATGAGAAAAAGGCTGAAGCCAGGATGGCTGCACGGCGGATCAGAGAACTCATGGATACGGCGGTAATATATGACCGGGCAGCGGGAAAGTACAGAAATATACAATACCGCGATATTGTGATTCTCACCCGGAGCGTCCGGGGATGGGCGGAGAGTTTTACTTCAGTGCTCGCGGAAGAAGGAATCCCCGCATATTCCGTAAGCAGAGAAGGATATTTCGAGACTTATGAGGTCAGTATTCTGCTGGACTATCTGAGAATTTTAGATAATGAAAGGCAGGATCTTCCGCTGGCGGCGGCGCTCGCCTCGCCTTTCGGAGGAATGGATGTGGGAGAACTGGCGCAGATCCGGCTTGCATATCCTGATCTTGCGTTTTACGAGGCGGCGGCCCGCTGCGCCGCTTCGGAAACTCAGGCAGGGAATAAGACGGTGAAAAAACTGTCCGGTTTTTATGAACAGATGAGGACATTCCGCCGGAAGGTTCCTTATACGCCGATTCATGAACTGCTGAGAGAAATTATAGATTGTACCGGCTACGGTGTTTATATCAGCGCTATGCCGGGAGGCGCCCAGAGACAGGCAAATGTGGAGATGCTCGTACAGAAAGCGGCGGCTTTTGAGGGGACGAGTTATAAAGGACTGTTTAATTTTATCCGTTATATTGAACAGCTCAGAAAATACGACGTGGATTACGGCGAGGCCGGAATTCTTGACGAACAGGCGGATACAGTGCGCGTGATGAGTATTCACAAGAGCAAAGGCCTGGAATTCCCCGTTGTGATCGCGGCGGGCATGGGCAAGATGTTTAATATGCAGGATACAAGAGGAAGCGTGATTCTGCATCCGGAACTTGGGGCGGGACTTGATGTGATTGATCCGAAACAGCGGACAAAAGCGCCTACATTTTTGAAGAAAATGATACAGGAAGAGACG
>CALWKB010000129.1 GCA_944381125.1 uncultured Mediterraneibacter sp.
GATGACGTAAAAGAGGGCTGTGAAGCCCTCCTTCAGGACTGCCTCCTACGACTTTGACGCGTAGGAGAGCAGTTTTTTTAAATTGTTATAATATGTGCGGTTTTTTGAACGCATTTTATGTTTTTCAGAGTTGGAAGCTGTCCGCTCAATATAAGCGTCATAGCGGGCAAATAAAATATGATAATCAAGATTCTGTTTCTGTCCCCAGCGGATCAGCACCCAGTTCATTGCTTCCGGCTGCCAGTGCTCGACAGCGATTCCGGCTACTTTCAGAATGGTTATGTATTTGACTGCCTGTACAGACAGTGCGGATATCTGCCGGATCCGGGAAGATTCCTCTTTGGATTTCTTCCTGCCTTTTGCAAAAATACGTTGAAAGACAGTTCTTTTCGCAGGTTCATTTTCAATCAGGACAATGCTTTTATTCAGAATATCATTCAACCGGCTGGCAGCGTTCCAGTATGTTATAAAAGAAGATTCTTCCGAATCCGCCTCCGGCCCTACAGTAAAAGTCCTGAATACGCGGGGTGATTCGCCCAGAATTTCTCTGTTATATTCTTTTCTTCTGTTTTCGTCTGAAAGCACGTGATATGCTTCCAGTATTTCCTGCATGAACTCAGTGGTATCTATATCTCTGTTTGCATTCGCGTCCGGGTGATATACTTTTGCCAGAGCATTTTTTGCCGCTGTAATTTCTTCGGCGGACGCGTCCCTGGGAACCCCTAAAACATCATAATATGTACGACGCATGTGAATAATCTCCTTATTGTTGCCAATTATTTATTCTCCCTGTGGCCTCCGCTCAACTTCAGACGGCGTACAGCAGATGTCCGCCGGATATTCGGCGTCCCTGCGGAGCATAAATCAGCTGTGCACCTGATGTCTGCCGCCCGCAGAAGCGGAAGTCAGCTATCATTTAATATAAACTCCGCCTGCTGAAAAGTCAATTAGACGAAAAAACTTAAAAAGGGGCTCCAAATCAAATGTTTGTAGTCATAATTACAAAAAAATTCCATTATACTTGTAACAGACAAATAAGGTAGGAGATTGAAATGAAAAAAACTCTTGCACTCCTGATATGCACTGCCCTGATTCTTTCTTTCTGCACGTCAGCTTTTCAGGAAGTCGCATATGCTGAAGAAATCAGTGAGCAGGACAAAGAAGTACAGCCTGAAATAAGCGCTCCGTCCGCCGTCCTCATGGAAGCTTCTACAGGCGCTGTTCTGTATGAAAAAGACGCGAATACGCCGCGTCCTCCCGCAAGTGTGACAAAAGTTATGACAATGCTTCTGATTTTCGAGGCTCTGGAAAGCGGATCCATCCGTGCGGATGATGAAGTTACAACCTCCGAATATGCCGCGTCAATGGGAGGCTCCCAGGTTTTCCTGGAGGCAGGAGAAGTTCAGACAGTAGATACGCTGCTCAAATGCATATCTGTTGCAAGCGCAAATGACGCATGTGTCGCCATGGCCGAATTTATATGCGGAAATGAGGACGAGTTTGTAAAACGCATGAATGAACGGGCCAAAGAGCTTGACATGAAAAATACGACATTTAAAAACTGCAACGGCCTGGACGCAGAAGGACATGAAACAAGCGCCGGAGATATTGCGATCATGTCAAGAGAGCTTATTACAAGGCATCCGAAGATCCGTGACTACTGTATGATATGGATGGAAAATATTACACATACAACCAAAAAGGGAACGACGGAATTCGGGCTGTCAAACACAAATAAACTTGTACGTCAGTATGAATATGCAACGGGGCTGAAGACCGGCTCTACCGGAGAAGCAAAATTCTGTATTTCGGCGACTGCTGAAAAAAACGGGGTGGAGCTGATTGCAGTAATTATGGCGGCTGAAAATTCAAAGCAGAGATTCCGGGACGCCGTAACTCTTCTGAATTATGGATTCGGTAAATGTCAGATCTATACAGATGATTCTCCTGATCCGCTTCCCGACGCTGAAGTGAAAGGAGGCGTTCTTGATCAGACGCCGGCGGAATACAAAGACGGCTTTACTTATCTTGACACGAAGGGGTCAAATCTGAACACTATTGAAAAAGAAATTATCCTCGAAGAGCCTGTAAAAGCGCCTGTGAAAAAAGGAGATGTTATCGGCAGGGCTGTATATCTGCTTGACGGGAAGGAGATCGGAAGCACAGATATTATATCGGGAGCCACTGTAAAGAAAGCTGGATTTGCAGACTATCTGCTCCGCGCGGTAAAAGCGTTTATCAGATGGGAACGGGAACCCGGAGCTGCCGGAGAATAACGTTAAAGAACCGGTTGCTTTGAATCAGCTGTTGCAAATCAGGGTTGTGCCCCTGCTGTTCTATGGCTTATAATATAAGCCGTACAGAAAATAACAGGAGGATGGAAAAAATGAACTATGCAGCCATGATTGACCATACATTGCTTAAACCGGAAGCGACAAAAGAACAGGTGAGAACCATATGTGAAGAAGCCGTAAAATACGGATTCCATTCCGTATGTGTGAATTCGTCATTTGTATATTACTGCGCCTCTCTTTTAAAAAATACGGATGTAAAAGTATGTACTGTGATCGGATTCCCCCTGGGTGCCATGTCCACCGCCGGAAAGGCGGCCGAAGCAAAGGCCGCGGTTGCCGACGGCGCAGGCGAACTGGATATGGTCATCCATGTGGGAATGATTAAAAGCGGAGACTGGGATTATGTAAAACAGGATATTGCGTCTGTTGTGGAAGCCGCAGACGGACAGGCTCTTGTAAAAGTAATACTCGAGACATGCCTTCTGACAGATGAAGAGAAGGAAAAAGCATGCCGGATCTGTCTGGAAGCCGGAGCCGATTATGTAAAAACTTCCACCGGCTTTTCTTCCGGAGGAGCGACTGTGGAAGACGTAGCACTGATGCGCAGAACAGTAGGCGATAAAGCAGGTGTAAAGGCGTCAGGCGGGATCCGCACTCTGGCTGACGTTAAGGCGATGACCCGGGCCGGAGCCAGCCGAATCGGCGCAAGCGCCGGAATAGCCATAGTAAAAGAAATGAACGAAGAGCAGAAAAACGTATGACGCCGCAAATCACAGTCGTCCTGGCAGCCGTTGCTGTTCTTGCTGTTCTGATATCCGCAGAAATATGGCGGGAACTTCATACTTTCAAAGTGACAAAATATGAAGTGAAGTCTGCGGCCATACCGGAAACAGGAAGAGAGATAAGGATCATTTTTCTTTCGGATCTTCATAACCGCGAATACGGCAGAGACAATGACAGGCTGTATCACGCGGTTCTGGCAGAACGTCCGGATCTGATTCTGATCGGCGGAGATATGCTGGTGGGAAAGGACGGGATTCCTTATGAGCCGGCGCTTGATTTTGTGCGTAAACTTCCATCCGTCTGTCCGGTTTATTATGCGAACGGGAATCACGAACAGAGGATGAAAGAGGAACCCGAAATGTATTCCCAGTGTTACGCCGACTATAAAGAAGCGCTGATAAAAGCGGGGGTACGCTTTCTGGAAAATGAAAGCAGAATTATTTCTGTCGGAGATACTTCCCTGGAGCTGTGCGCCATCGAACTGCCCTTAAGCACGTACCGCAAACTCAGAAAATCCTCCGTAGATGCCGGAGACGTGGCCCGGCTTGCCGGAAGCGGCATCAGAAAACGCGGTCGGAAAACAGATTGCCCGTACCGGATTCTGCTCGCGCATAACCCGTCTTATATGCAGGCGTATATGGACTGGGGCGCTGATCTGATTCTTTCAGGGCATCTGCACGGCGGCCTTGTGCGTGTTCCGGGACTGGGCGGCGTGATATCGCCTCAGTTCAGGCTGTTTCCGGAATACTCCGGGGAATTAACCTTAAAAAACGGACATACGGTAATCGTGAGCCGCGGACTTGGGACGCATACAATTCATCTTCGTCTCTTTAACACGCCGGAGCTTATCTCCATATCCCTCACAGGGCGCAAAAGCAAAAAATCATTGTAAAAAACGCCGGATTCCCGTATAATATGTAGGCGTATAAAAAAGGAGATGCTATGGGAATACCGGTAAAGCTGGAGGCATTTGAAGGTCCTCTCGACCTTCTGCTTCATCTGATTGAAAAAAACAAAATTGATATATACGACATTCCGATTGTGGAAATTACGAACCAGTATATGGAATACATCCGGCAGATGCAGAGAGAAGATCTGAATGTCATGAGTGAGTTCCTCGTTATGGCGGCCACTCTTCTTGATATAAAATGCAGAATGCTTCTTCCAAAAGAAGTAAATGAGGACGGAGAAGAAGAGGATCCGCGCCGGGAGCTTGTAGAACAGCTGCTGCAGTACAAAATGTATAAATATATGGCTGATGAACTGAAAGAACGTCAGCAGGGTTCTGACATGGTTCTCTACCGCGGGCCGGACGTTCCGGAGGAAGTGCTGGAATATGCCGAACCGGTAGATCTGGACAGGCTGCTCGGCGGACTGACTCTGTCCAGGCTGAACGACATATTTCAGGAAGTTATGAAGCGGCAGACAGACAAGATCGACCCGGTGCGAAGCAGATTCGGAAAGATTGAGAAAGAAGAGGTCTCTGTTTCCGACCGGCTTAACTACATACATGATTATCTGAAAACTCACCGCCGTTTTAGTTTCCGACAGATGCTCGAAAACCAGAAGAGCAGGATGCAGGTCGTAGTTACGTTTCTTGCCATGCTGGAAATGATGAAGCTGGGAGAAATTCATGTGGAACAGGAGAATACATTCGGGGAGATTATGATTGAAAGGACGGAAGACGGAAATGGAAATTAACAGGCTCCAGGCAGCGGTAGAAGCGATCCTTTTTACGATGGGAGATTCTGTGGAACTGAGCAAAATAGCCGCGGCGATTGAACACGACGAAGAGACAGCACGGAAAATCGTCCACAGCCTGATGGACCGGTGCGAAAAAGAAGACCGGGGGGTCCGCATTATCGAGCTGGAAAACTCATTTCAGATGTGTACAAAAAAAGAAATGTATGAATACCTGATCCGTATTGCAAAACAGCCCCGGCGCTACGTCCTGACTGATGTTGTTCTTGAGACTCTGTCGATCATCGCGTACCGACAGCCGGTGACAAGGCTTGAAATTGAAAAAATCCGCGGGGTGAAGTCAGATCACGCGGTAAACAAGCTGGTGGAATATGGCCTTGTCGAAGAGGTCGGAAGACTTGACGCTCCGGGAAGACCTCTGCTGTTCGGAACTACGGAAGAATTTCTGCGCCGCTTTAACGTTCATTCACTTGAAGAACTTCCCACGCTCGATCAGGATCAGATCGAACACTTCAAAGAAGAGGCAGAAGAAGAAGCTCAGCTTACTCTTGACGTCTGAACAGGTTCTATCCCGGAAGAAAGCCTCATAAATTTTTCAGTAAAGAGAGATCATCAGGGGAGAACCATACATGAAAATTAAATGTGAAAAGCTTGTCTGTTTTATTCTTGTCATGCTGTTTCTTTCCGCGCCTGTAAAATTGATTTCAGCCGCGGAAACAGAACCAGGCGAGATTAAACCTTCGGAACTGTACGCCCGGTCAGCCGTCCTGATGGACGCGGACTCCGGGCGTATTTTGTTTGCCAAAAGCGGACAGAAAGAACGGCCGATGGCAAGTACGACAAAGATTATGACCTGCATACTTGCTCTGGAGAAAGGAGATCCGCAGGACCATGTTTCTGTAAGCGGCAATTCCGCCGCCCAGCCGAAAGTAAAGCTGGGAATGAAAGAAGGGGAAAGCTATATACTGAGAGACCTGCTCTATTCTCTTATGCTTGAATCACACAATGATACAGCCGCAGCCATAGCCGAACATATCGGCGGATCCCTGCGGGGATTTGCAGACTTAATGAACAAAAAGGCTGCAGCCATCGGATGTATGCACACTTATTTCATTACTCCCAACGGTCTGGACGCGCGTGATGAAGGCGGAGTCCACCACACAACAGCTGAAGATCTGGCGCTCATTATGAGATATTGTATTATGGAATCCCCTGAAAAAAATTCATTTCTTGAAATAACGCGCACTCCGGAATATTCATTTTCAGACGTCAGCCGGCAAAGATCCTTTACCTGTCAGAATCATAATACTTTTTTAAAAATGATGGAGGGCGCGCTGACCGGGAAAACCGGTTTCACTGCGGACGCAGGATACTGTTATGTTGGAGCGTTCAGGCAGGATGACCGTACCTTTATCGTTGCTCTTCTGGCCTGCGGATGGCCGAATGCCAAAGGCTACAAATGGTCGGACACAAGAAAACTGATGACTTACGGGCTGGAGAATTACTTCTACCAGGATGTCGCGGAGGAAACAGAAAGCCCTCAGATTACAGTCAGGAACGCGGTTTCGGACAGCTTCCCCGAAAAAAAAGAAGTGACCATTAATCTTGTGCCGGCCCGGGAACCTCCCTCTGTACTTTTGCGGGAAGGAGAGCAGATCAAAGTAAAATGGGATGTTCCAAAGTCCGTTTCGGCTCCTGTTGAGAAAGGCGATAAACTGGGCACGCTCAGGTATTCGCTTAACGGAACCGAACTGTTTGAATGTCCTGCGGCCGCGCAGCGCGAAGTGAAAGAAAGAACTTTTTCTCTGTGTATGTCCTGGCTGAGCGACAGGTTTCTTTTCGGCGTATAAAGAAGATGACGGATTTACATACAAGGCTGCATATATCTGACAACTGCAAGATTAAAAAACATCAATGCAAATGATTAATTTTGTCACTGGTATACTCGCTCATCGTGTGCTAGGATATGTGAAGATAAAATAAAGCAATGAAATTGATGAAATATAAGGAGAGACACGACTATGGAAAATTGGAAGAAGTATGAAAAGACTTATTTTATGCCGCCGGAGCCATGCTATGACTGGGTGAAAAAAGATTCTGTTGAACAGCCTCCCATCTGGTGCAGCGTAGATTTGCGGGACGGAAACCAGGCGCTGATCGAACCGATGAGTCTGGATGAAAAACTTGAGTTTTTTCAGCTTCTTGTTGATGTGGGATTTAAAGTAATCGAGGTTGGATTTCCCGCCGCTTCGGAAACGGAATATCAGTTCTTAAGGACATTGATTGAGCAGAACATGATCCCGGAAGACGTAACTATCCAGGTTCTTACTCAGGCAAGAGAACATATCATCAAACGGACGTTTGAAGCGGTAAAAGGCGCCCCGCATGCAATTATACACGTCTATAACTCAACTTCTGTAGCGCAGAGAGAACAGGTATTTAAAAAAGATAAAGAACAGATTAAAAAGATCGCGACAGACGGCGCGGCGCTCCTCAAAAAACTTGCGGAAGAAACGTCAGGCAATTTTACTTTTGAATACAGTCCTGAAAGCTTCCAGGGAACAGAAGTGGACTACGCGCTTGAAGTGTGCAACGCGGTGCTGGATATCTGGAAGCCGACCGCGGACAATAAGGCGATCATCAACCTTCCCACAACAGTTGAAAACGCCATGCCCCATGTATTCGCAAGCCAGGTAGAGTATTTCAACAAACATCTGCTCCACAGGGAAAATGTAATTCTGTCTCTTCACCCTCACAATGACAGAGGCACAGGCATCAGCGACGCTGAGCTTGGAATTCTTGCGGGCGCGGACAGAATCGAAGGCACGCTGTTCGGAAACGGCGAACGCACCGGAAATGTGGATATTATCACACTTGCAATGAATATGTTTTCCCAGGGTGTTAATCCGAAGCTCGACTTCTCGAATATGAGTGATATCTGCGAAGTATACGAGAGGGTGACGCGGATGAAGGTTTCACCCCGCCAGCCGTACGCGGGCGAACTTGTATTTACCGCATTTTCCGGTTCTCATCAGGATGCGATCGCAAAAGGAATAGCATGGAGAGAAGAACATAACTGTGACAAATGGACCGTTCCCTATCTTCCGATTGATCCTCAGGATGTGGGAAGAAGATACGATTCCGATGTAATCCGCATCAACAGCCAGTCCGGAAAGGGCGGCGTAAACTATATCCTGAAACAGAGCTTCGGCATAAGTCTCCCGGAAAAAATGAAAGAAGAAGTCGGCTACCTTGTAAAAGACGTTTCCGACAAAGCGCATAAAGAGCTTACACCTGACTGGGTATATCATATTTTCGAAGACAATTATATTAATATCAAACCGATCTTTACTGTAGATGAATGCCATTTTAAACAGGAAGACGGCATTGTGGCGGACGCGACGATTCATCACAATGGAAACAATCTCAAAATTACAGGCGTCGGGAACGGACGTCTTGACGCAGTAAGCAACGCCATTAAGCATTATTTTGATGTAAGTTATGAACTGGCGTTTTATGAGGAGCACTCCCTGACAAAAGGCTCCTCTTCAAGAGCGGTCGCTTATGTCGGCGTTATCTGCAACAAAAAACGCTACTGGGGCGTAGGCATCGACCCTGATATCATCAAGGCGTCCATCGAAGCTCTTGTCGTAGCGGTAAATAAAATCAAAGAGATATCCGAATCACAGGTGAATAAAGATGAACGGCTTCTTGAGATTACAAATTATATCTACGCGAACTACAAGGATGTCACGCTGGATGACCTTGCGGAAAAGTTCTACCTTTCCAAACCTTATCTCTCCAAGTATATTAAGGAAAAGTCAGGCATGACTTTCGGAGATATCCTGAAGAAAGTAAGAATGAAAAAAGCCCGCGCCATGTTAAAAAGCAGCAGCGCCACCGTCGAGAGTATTGCGGAATCAGTGGGATATCAGAATGTAGAGCACTTTAACCGGATATTTAAAAAAATGTATAATATTACGCCGGTTCAATACCGGAACCGGAAATAATGTCCGGAATAATATGAAATCCGTGACACGGACAGAATACAAAAACAGCATATAAGAGCCTCAGCTGCCGGAACAATACGACAGGGAAGCGCCGGAATATTGATTTGCCGCTTCTTACAGATGTCATTGTTCCGGCAGCTGTCGTGCGCACGGATATCAGATGAAAAATGATTTAAAATTGCAATCAGCAGTTTACGGATGTATACTGGTATCTGGAATAAAAAATAAGGCGGGGGATAAGGAAATGTTTTGTGAAAAATGTGGAATGAAGCTTGCGGAAAACGCAAAATTCTGTCAGAGATGCGGAGCTCCGGTGCGGCCGGCGCCGGCAGGAAATAGTCCCGGGCCGGACAGTCCCGGACAAAGCCTGCAATACAGTTATTCATCACAGCCGTCCGCGAAGAAAAAAATGAAAAAGTGGCCGTTTATTCTGGCCGTCGTTCTGATTCTGGCCATTGCCTGCACAATCGGGGGGATTCTGCTCTTCAGGGACATAAGTGAAAAAAACAATTTTGCAAATTATATTTCATCTGCACAACGATATCTGGAGGAGATGGATTATGAAAAAGCTGAGGATGCTTATCTGAAAGCAATAAAAATTGATCCGAAACAGGCGGAGCCTTATCTCAAACTTGCTGATATTTATACTGCCGGAAATGAGAGTGATAAGGCAGAAGCTATTTTAAAGCAGGGGGCTGAGAAGACAGACAACCCTGAAATTATAGGACGTTACAGCCTGTATACATATACAGAAGATTTCCTGATTCCAACAGAAAATGAAGTAAAAGAAGGAGAATACATCTGTGAATATACATCCGGAGATTCTTTGCCGGTTCTCGAAAATGCAGATACAGAGCCGGGCATTCTTACATCGCGTATTCGGGACTTTGACGGAGACGGAGCCGAAGAACTTCTTGTCCTTGTTCTGAAATATGAAGAAACAAATGCCGGACACCTAATTTTGCCGGCTGACTATGCATGTCATAAAGTTTATATGCGGATGTACGAACTTAATGAAGGAGAAGTCATTCTTCAGGACGAGGTGCCGGCGATTTATCCGGTTCTTGGTGCCGGAGATTATGAAGAGGCCGGAATTTTCATTCAGGAAAGCGAGGGCACGATTTATATCGGAGGCAGTTCAGACAATTTAATTGCAGGAGGCGCGACCACTACTTCCATGATAGATTCTTTTGTGATGACATACGACGGCGGCGCATTTACAAAACTCGCCGGGTATGACGAACCTGCTCTCGGTACTACTTTTGACGATGAGTCGACTCCTGATAAGATGGCGGAGCTTCTGGAAGACATCGGACTTGAAGACGCAGTCGGAGATATGCGGAAATACAGCATTGCTGTCCTCGATTTTCAGGCTGACTTCGATGATCTGCTGATGTATGTAAGCGGAGAGAATGACGGTTCCGGGGATAAGGAACAGTACTACAGCGGATTTATGGAAGGAGTACAACGTCCGGAGCTTCTCGGAAAAGTTGTCTTCAGGCTACAGCTGATGCAGAATGAAAATAATCGCTAATACAGATTTGTTGCATTGGATTAATGTGACTCAAATATACGCGGGAGGTTTGCATGGACATTATCCGGAAAACAGAATGCCTGCGCCGTGAAATGAAACAAGAAGGCATTGATATATATATTGTGCCGTCTGCTGATTTCCACGGCAGCGAATATGTAGGCGGATATTTTAAGACAAGAGAATACCTTACAGGATTTACCGGCTCTGCAGGGACTGCGGTTTTTACCGCCGACAAAGCCGGACTGTGGACGGATGGAAGATACTTCATCCAGGCGGAGGCGCAGCTTGAAGGAAGCGGCATCCGCCTCTTCAGAATCGGAGAACCGGAAGAGCTGACCATCGGAGAGTTTCTGGAAAACGAACTTCCGGAAGGCGGCGTGATCGGATTTGACGGGCGGGTGATCGATCTTGCAGAAGGAGAAAAATACAGAAACATTGCGGGAAAAAAAGGCGGCCATATTCAGGATTCCTTCGACCTGGCCGACCGGTTCTGGGAAGAGCGCCCTCCGCTTTCAGATGAAAAAGCCTGGCTTTTAGATGAAAAATATGCGGGAGAGAGTACGGCTTCCAAGCTGGCGCGCGTACGCCGGCAGATGGATCTGGCCTGCGCCGACGTTCATCTGCTTTCTTCGCTGGATGATATTTCATGGCTTTTAAATATACGCGGAAACGATGTGGCGTACTGTCCGGTTGTTCTCGCATTTGCCATAATTGAAAAAAACAGCGTCCGTCTGTTCGCGGATGCCGGGAAATTTTCCAAAGACATTCAGAATGTAATGAAAGCAAATAATATTATAACAGAGCCATATGAATCTGTGTACTCCGCAGCGGAGACGCTGAACGGCCGAAAGGTTCTTCTTGATCCGGAACGCACAAGCTACAGACTGTACCACAGCATTCCGGGTGATGCAAAGATAATAAAAATGGAAAATCCCTCTGTCCTGATGAAATGTATTAAAAACAGCACAGAGGTCGAAAATATCAGGAAGGCGCATCTGAAAGACGGAATCGCGCACACCAGGTTTTTATACTGGCTGAAAAATCAGATCGGAAGAACCACGGTTACGGAACTGGACGCCGCGGAAAAACTGGAACAGTTCCGGGGGCTGCAGGACGGATTTCTTGAACCCAGCTTTGCGCCCATAAGCGCCGCCGCCGAGCACGGCGCCATAGTTCATTACAGCGCTGACGAAAAATCGAACGCGCCTCTCCGGGAAGGAACGCTTTATCTGAGCGATACAGGCGGACACTATCTGGAAGGGACGACAGACGTCACAAGAACCGTTGCTTTTGGCAGCATACCGGAAGAACAAAAGCGCCATTATACAATTGTGGCCAGAGCAATGCTGCGCCTTGCCAACGCCGTATTTCTTTACGGAGCCGGCGGCGCCTCTCTTGACGTGCTGGCGAGAGATGTCTTCTGGCAGGAACGGCTGAATTTTAATCACGGGACCGGCCACGGGGTCGGTTATCTGCTGAATGTACATGAACCGCCGATTAATTTCCGCTGGAAGGAAGGATCCCGGCCGGCGCAGATATTTGAAGAAAATATGGTAATTACAGACGAACCGGGAATATACATTGAAGATTCTCATGGCATCAGGCTGGAAAATGAACTTCTTGTGCAAAAAGATGTAAAAAACGAATATGGTCAGTTTATGCGTTTTGAAATTCTGACCTTTGTGCCTCTTGATCTGGACGCGCTTCTTCCGGAGTGTATGTCAGAGGAGGAAAAAGAAATGCTCAACGACTATCACAGAAAGGTATATGAAAAAATATCGCCGTATCTGAATGAAGAAGAAAAAACATGGCTTCGGCATGCTGTGCGGCCCATATGAAACAGACAGGAAAGTAATTATGGAAACATCAGAAAACATTACAAATGAATTAATTGTAAGAATTGAAGAAAAATACGGGAAAATGAGCAAAGGCCAGAAGCGCCTCGCGGATTATGTGTGTAAAAATTATGATAAAGCTGTTTTCCTTACAGCCGCAAAACTCGGAGAGATCGTAGGCGTCAGCGAATCCACGGTGGTGCGTTTCGCAATTCAGCTCGGATATAAAGGATATCCCGGATTTCAGAAAGCGCTGGAAGAACTTGTACGCAACAAACTTAATTCGATACAGCGAATGGAAGTTACTTATGGCAGGATTACTCAAAGTGAAATTCTGCAGACGGTTCTGCAGTCCGATATTGAAAAAATCAAGCTTACACTTGGCAGTATTGACCACCGGGCGTTTGATCTGGCGATTGACACCATACTTGGAGCACGGAAAATCTATGTGATCGGCATCAGAAGCTGTGCGCCGCTTGCATCTTTCCTTAGCTTTTACCTGAATCTTGTCTGCGAAAACGTAACGGCCGTAACGACTAACAGCTCCAGCGAAATTTTTGAGCAGCTGATACGCATCGGAAGCGACGATCTTATCATAGGCATCAGTTTTCCGCGCTATTCCATGCGTACGCTGAAAGCGCTCGAATTTGCAAGCAACCGGAAGGCGAAAGTTATTACGCTGACGGACAGTATTCATTCTCCCATGAACCTGTATTCTTCCTGCAACCTTATTGCGCGGTCTGATATGGCTTCTATCGTTGATTCGCTTGTAGCGCCCCTGAGCGTTATCAATGCACTGATCGTGGCGCTGTGCATGAAGAAACAGACAGAAGTAATTACCACGCTGGAGTCGCTGGAAAAAATCTGGGATGAATACCAGGTGTACAGCGGTGACGAGCTGAATCCTCTGAATCAGACAATGCCGGTTCCTGATGAAGATGCGTCACAGAAGAAAGGAAATACAGATGAGTAAAATAGCAGTCGCCGGCGGAGGCGCCGCAGGAATGATTGCAGCGATATTTGCCGCGCGTGCCGGTAATGAAGTTTCGCTGTATGAAAAAAACGAAAAGCTCGGCAAAAAACTCTTTATTACCGGAAAAGGCCGGTGTAATCTTACCAATGCCGCGGACATGGAGGACTTGTTTGCTGCAGTTGTAAGCAACCCCAAATTTCTGTACAGCAGTTTTTACAGTTTTACAAATGAACAGACAGTTTCTTTTTTCGAAGAACTGGGCCTTAAAACAAAAATTGAAAGAGGCGGAAGAGTATTTCCGGTATCCGACCATTCTTCCGATGTTATACGCGTTCTGGAGCGGGAACTCCGGCGGTTGGGCGTACGCATAGAGACAAACGCGGAAGTAAAAGAAATTCTGCTTCGAAACAATACCGCAGCCGGACTGCTGCTGTCTTCAGGCAGACAGGAAAATGCGGACGCAGTCATAATCGCCTGCGGCGGCGTTTCCTATCCCTCCACCGGTTCCACAGGGGACGGATGCCGTTTCGCAAAAGCGTGCGGACATACTGTAACCCCGCTTCTTCCGGCGCTTGTGCCGATGGAAGTAAAAGAGTGGTATGCAAAAGAACTGATGGGACTTTCTCTCAGAAATATTGAGATTACAGTCACAGATGGAAAAAAGAAGCTGTACCGTGAATTCGGAGAAATGCTTTTTACACATTACGGAGTAAGCGGTCCCGTGATATTAAGCGCCAGCAGTGTGATCGGAAAGAGGCTGCAGGATAAAGAGCTTACCCTTCATATCGACTTAAAGCCGGCGCTTACAGAAGAACAGCTGGATAAACGCGTACTCCGGGAATTTGAAGAAAATCACAACCGACAGTTCAAAAATGCCGCCGCGGGTCTGTTTCCGTCAAAATTAAGACCGGTTATCGTTGAGCTGTCGGGAATCCCGGAAGAAAAAAAAGTAAATGAGATTACGAAAGACGAAAGAAAGAGATTTATATCCCTGATCAAAGACTTCTCCATGACGCTTACCTCTCTTCGCGGATTTAACGAAGCGATCATTACGAAAGGCGGCGTATCCGTAAAAGAAGTGGATCCGGGGACAATGGAATCCAGGCTTGTAAAAGGCCTGTATTTTGCCGGCGAAGTACTTGACCTGGACGCTCTTACGGGAGGATTTAATCTGCAGATTGCCTGGTCGACCGGGTACCTCGCCGGAATTCACGCCGGTTCAGATAAAAGCCTTGTCTGAACACCCGGAACAGGTTATACTTGACTCAATGAAAGTCTTGAACCGAGGAGGAAAAAAATGGGGTATAATGTAGCAGTTGACGGTCCGGCAGGAGCCGGAAAAAGCACAATCGCAAAACTTGTGGCAAAGGAAAAAGGCTATATCTATGTGGATACCGGCGCCATGTACCGGGGGCTTGCGATTCATTTTCTTAAAAAAGGAGTCAGTCCGGACGACAGAAAAGCCGTCGCGGACGCGTGCAAAGACGCGGAAGTTACAATCGGATATGAGGACGGAATCCAGCAGGTCTATCTGAACGGAGAAAACATAACGGCCATGCTCCGGACGGAAGAAGTCGGAAATATGGCTTCAAAGACTTCGGTTATTCCGGAAGTAAGAGAGAAGCTTCTCGAGCTGCAGCGCTCTCTGGCCGCTGAAAAAGATGTCATCATGGACGGCAGGGACATCGGCACCAACATTCTTCCGGGAGCGGATGTAAAGATCTATCTTACTGCTAGCGTCATGACCCGTGCAAAACGGCGTTACGACGAGCTCCGGGCAAAGGGAGTAAAATGTGATCTGGACGCCATCGCCAGAGATATCGAGGAACGCGACCACCGGGATATGACAAGGGAGATCGCTCCGCTTAAACAGGCCGAAGACGCGGTGCTGATCGACAGTTCGAATATGACAATTCCCGAAGTAGTAGAAAAAATATGCAGCTATTGCAGATAGCCGCAAAAAGAACAGATACGGCAGGAGACAGATATGCAGGTAATAAGAGCGAAGACGGCAGGTTTTTGTTTTGGCGTAAAGCGCGCGGTTGACACTGTATACGATCAGATCAGCCGCGGCGGAGGCGAAAAAATATACACTTACGGACCGATTATCCATAACGGAGAAGTCGTACGTGATCTGGAAGAGAAAGGAGTTACTGTTCTGCGCTGCGAAGACGATCTGGACGCTTTTGACGGAGGAACAGTAATCATACGGTCTCACGGAGTTTCCAGAGAAATCTACGACAGACTGCAGGCGAAAAACGCGGTGATTATCGACGCCACCTGTCCTTTTGTAAAAAAAATCCATGATATAGTACAGAAGCACAGTGCGCAGGGCGAAAGAATCGTTATCATCGGAGATCCGGAACATCCGGAAGTGCAGGCGATATTCAGCCGGGCCGGAGAAAACGCCGCTGTAATACAGAATGTACGGGATGCGGAAAGCTTTTCTCCGGGTGAAAACGAAAAAATCTGCATCGTTTCCCAGACGACATTTAATTACAATAAATTTAAAGATTTAGTTGAAATTATTTCTGAAAAGAGTTATGATATAACTGTTTTAAATACAATCTGCAATGCTACAAAAGAGCGGCAGACAGAGGCGGAGAGCATTGCGGAAACGGTGGATGCTATGATAGTGATTGGTGACAAACATAGTTCCAATACCCAGAAGTTATTTGAAATATGCCGCAGGGCATGTAACAATACGTACTATATACAGACACTTGGCGATTTGGATTTGAATCAATTAGGGTCAGTGGAAACAGTAGGTATTACAGCAGGGGCATCCACGCCCAACAATATAATTGAGGAGGTTCAA